>DGQJ01000028.1:26836-47361 GCA_002389705.1 Bacteroidales bacterium UBA4417 | reverse complement strand
TTAAAATAGAAACCTCACATAAGCCCCCACACCAGGGTTCATATTTTGGTAGCCATCGAGGTTTACCATCAGCCAGTGGGCCGTAATTCCGGGCTCAAGTACTATTCCGTTTCCGAAAATTACCGAGGCTCCTGCCCCGCCAAACATTCCTACACCTATACCGCCCTGGTAAACGGTGTACGTTTGCGAATTCCCATTCGGAACATAGCTTCCATCGCCATAAATATTAATCATACTATATTCCACATCCTCGACCCAGAAAGAACATTGTTTCACTTTGGTACTGTTCACATTTAAGCCGCCCATGGCAAACCAGGAAAACTTATCCGTTTTGGGGAAACTGTGCTTCAAACCTATATCGGCATAAACCCTTTCTTCAACGCCATGCATGGGGTAAAAACGCAGATCAGGTTCAGTGGCATACGGCTTGGGATCCACTTCGAAACTAATGGCGTCGTATGCTTTCAGTTTCATATAATTGAATTCGATAACCAGCGCGAGTTCAGGATTAAATGAATACTGCGCATAAAGCCCGGGCTGTATCGCCGGTTTGTAATGCATATTCTGCGGTAACCCGGCTACCGAAATGGAGTCGTGTGCACCCAGGGCATAAAAAATATCCTGGTACCAGTAGTAATTCGACATTACATAATTTACGTTATTTACATTTTGCGGGCTGCCGTTATGGTATGCCGCCGTGCCTTTCGAAGGATAATAAACGCCAACATTCAATCCAAACACCCAACCCCGGCCTGAGTTGGAATAATCAATTTCAGCTTTGTATTGGTCATCCTGGGCAAAAACAGGCTGTATGCAAAGCCTGGTTAACAAAAGGCAGAAAAACAGTCGTACCAGTGATTTCATAAGACTACTAGTGTGTTGAGATTTTATAAAATACTTAGTAGTAAGCGTATATTCAGGAAAGTTACTACCCCGCCTATCAGGAGCAGGTATATTTTTAGTGGGCCTGAATTGGAATATTCGCCCATTACTTTGCGTGAAGAAGTAAGGTAAATTTGTGTAAAAATAGTTATTGGCAGCTGTATACTAAGCAACATCTGGGAATAGATCAGTCCTTTGAACGGATCAGAAATCAGGAAAATAACCAGCACGGCAGGAATAAGCGAAATAAGTACTCCAAGGCGCGAATGGTTGTCCTTCATATCGAAAGGCTCGCCAAAGAAACCGGCAAATATACTTCCGCCAGCCATGGCCGAGGTTATGGTTGATGCAATACCCGCCATCAGTAAAGCTACAGCAAAAATTACTGCAGCGTTGTTGCCCAGCAAAGGAGCCAGCATGTTTTTAGCCTGCTGCAATTCGTCAACCACAATGCCATGTTTAAAAAACGTAGCAGCAGCCATCAGTATCATTGCGCTGTTGATGGCCCAGCCCACAATCATCGAAAACAGAGTATCCAGGAACTCAAATCGTAATTGTTTGCGTTTGATGCTTTCGTCGGTCAAATTCCATTGCCGGCTTTGAATAATTTCGGAATGCAGGAAAAGGTTATGAGGCATAACCACGGCACCCAGCACGCTCATAATCACCACCATCGAACCTTCAGGAAACGAAGGCTTGACCCATCCTACCAATGCCTGGCTCCACGAAATATCAGCCAGAGTAAGTTCATATATGAATGATAATCCGATCAGGCTCACAAATCCAATGATCCACTTTTCGAGCTTGCGGTAGGAATTTGAAAACAGCAGGATAAGGATGGTAATAAGCGTAATCACCGCCCCGATTTTTATCGGTATTCCAAACAGCATATGCAGCGCAATGGCACCGCCGAGCAACTCAGCCAGCGAGGTAGAAACCGAAGCAACAATGGCTGACGAAAGTACCGAGCGGGAAAGCCACCTGGGCATGTGCATGGTGGCCGCCTCCGAAAGACATAACCCGGTAGCAATACCAAGGTGGGCTACATTGTGCTGAAGTACAATAAGCATGATGGTCGACAGGGTGACCATCCACAGGAGTTGATAACCGTAATCAGCGCCGGCTGCAAGGTTTGAGGCCCAGTTNNAAATGAAAATTTCACGGCTATAGCAGTATTGAGTTAGTGCAAAGTTACAGATTAATCTGGTTACCGGTAGTAACATTTAACGGTTGCACCATGTTCAGCGTAAACTGTAAAAGCTGTTTGAGGGAAAATCTTGTTCTATTCGGAAGTCATTTATTCAATTTCCACCGCAAACAGGCCAGGCTCTTGTTTGACATAAGCCCAAATGTTACCCGGTGAATGCACATCAATATATTGCAGGTAAAAAAAAATCCCCGCATACAACCAGGCTGTATGTGGGGATTGGTATGTAAAAAATCAATTTATTGAAGGGGAGTAACAACTTCCAATACTTCCGGCAGATCCATTCCCAGGTCTTTCAGATGTGCAAGGGTTGGCACCCCGTTTTTATTCCACCCGCGGCGGGCATATACAGCATCGAGCAGCTGCTCGTACCTGTCTTCGCGGTAGGCACGCAAGGCAGCCATTTTTTCCTGTAAGCTCATGGTCGAAGGATCTTTGCCTACCTGGTCGAGCAATTGCCCGTCGTACCGCTCCTGGCGGCTGAGGTATTCCTCTTCGGTAACAGGTCCTGCTGCACGGTAAGGCTGTGCATCGTGCGCACGTAATCCTTTACCACAACGGATATCGAATACACGCTGGTAGTTATATACTCTTTCGCTCTGGCGGATCAGCTCTTCTTTATCAAAATCGTTGCCTGTAACTGCTTTATAAATAGTTACGTAGTTATCTACGTGTCCGGGAACTTTACCAGGCTCGGGATAGGTGTGGTTATCTTCGGGCTCAACATCATTCCAGGGCAGTTTACAGAGTCCCTGCAAGCCAAACCAGGTACGGAACATCGGGAAGTAGTGGAGCGCTTCGGCTTTTTTCTCAAAAGTGGGTATCTGGTTATTCACCATATCCATAAATATGAGCCAGGCTTCATCGTGCTGAGGGCCCTTGTTGGTCATGGCATATCCGCCCTGCTGTGCCAGCGACTCCTTACTAACATACTGCGAATACTCAAGGCCTTTGTTTTCCATGGCTATGTCCTGCATAAACTGAGCATCGCCCCAGCCATTAGAAATAAACAATTCTTTCATTTTCTTAACACCCAGTCCGGCGATTTTCCCAAAACCTTCGCCTTTTGAAACCATGTGTAATAATTCCATGGCGCCATCGGCATTGCCGAAATTAAGTTTAAGCCCGCCGGTGCGTTCTTCGTTCAGGATTCCGTTTTCGTAGCATTCCATTACAAAACCAAGAATGGTACCCCACGAAATAGTGCAAATACCATACGTATCGCAGTAAAAATTCGATTCGATGGTAAAATCAGGATTAAAAATACCGGCAATGGAGCCCAACGATGAGGTCGATTCATACTCAGGACCATCGACTATTACCTTCGATCCCTTGTAAGGACCTGTACGCAGTTCGTAATTATCGACACCCTTGGCACAGGCCATATTGCAACCAATCCAGCAACCATCCGGAACACCTTGTGTGAAATAGGTTTTCCACACATCGCCTGATATTTTTACTGCATCGGGATGACTTCCGTATTTAAAATTATTTACAGGCAACAGGTCGTAATCGTTCATTACCAGCGTAAGGTGGGCAGTACCTTTGCTGCGCATTTCGCACTGTTTATCGTCGAGTTCGCGCATTTCCTTATTAAAAATCTTGCCACGCTCCATGATAGCCTGCAGGTCGACAACCCCGTTGCGGTTACCGGTTACTCCTTTTGTATGGGCAACAACCGCTTTTATTTTTTTATCACGCAGTACAGTGCCAATGCCACCGCGACCGGCTTGTTTTAATCGCACCAGTTTGCGTTTTGCATCAAAGAAACTGAAATTCAGCATACCGATCAGTGAATTCTCGGCAGCAGTTCCGGCGGATACCACCGATACATTCAGACGGTCTTTTTCGGAATCGGCTAGGTTCTCTGTCAGATATTCAGCCAGCAGGTGGCTGTCGTAACTCTCGTTGCTGGCTTCATAAATTTCAACCACCTCGCGGGTTTCGTCAATCAGCACAATTACATCTTTATCCGATTTTCCCTGCAATTCGAGTGAGTCGAAGCCGGCAAATTTCATAAACGGGCCAAAGAATCCGCCCACGTTGCTATCGACAGGAATATCGGTTTGTGGCGAAAGAGTAACAACCAGCGATTTACCGGTACCCGAGTACTGAGTAATACCACAAATAGGGCCCGTGTTGATCACGATTTCATTTTCCGGATCATTCCATCTGGTATCCGGCTTGGTAGCTTCCCATAGCAGTTTCAGGCCAAAACCTTTGCCACCGGTAAACTTTTCCTTCATCATAGCCGAAACCGGTTTCTCTTTGATTTCACCCGTTCCTACATTTACATACAGGGTNNTTGAAAATTTTGTAAGCTCATATATTATGGTTGCTGTTAATCAATTCACAAAAGTATAAAATGGGATTGATCATACAACCATTCCGATCATTTTTTTCGATATGAATAACGAGTGTAATCGATTAGTATTGAAGTACTTGTTTTTGAAACGATTGGCGCATACAGAAGCTGAATTCTTTACAGGAACTCCGGTAAATAAAAGACGTTATGAGCTGAGGCTGTAAAAAAACAGGGTAATCAGAATGCTTACACTGAACAGAAAGGAGTAAATCAAGCCACAAAATAAGAGTATCAGGACAGATATTCCGGTTCTTCAGCACTATGCTATTTGTTACATCATTACCTCGTTTGCCATGGCAATGGCCCGGCTCTCGCTCCTGTTTTTTATCGATCGCAAAAATTCCCTTACAATCCGCTCGTGGAAAAAAGAATATAACCTGCGATCGCGCAGACGCGACTTACATTTGTACCGGGTAATCTGCGTTATTTCGGTTTTACCGTCGGGCAAAGGCTTGAGGATAAACTGCTGGGTTCCCCGCGTGTTGCCGTGATCGATATAGCAATACTCCAACACTTTTTGAGCGTTGTCCATACGTGTCACCTCCATAGCAACGGCAATATTTTTAATCCCACTCAGCATCCGCAGATTAAAAAACAGGATCTGGCCCACTTCAATCCCATCAAAAGTTTCGTTCTGATAAAGCAGGTTATTGCTCTTTTTCGAATAGAGCAGCCCAAAAGAAACAATACGTCCATTAAATTCGTCGCTTGGCGACTGGTGAATTAAATTGTCCCATACAGTATTAATTTCCTGGTTGATGATCTGCGATTTCTGAAAGGTATTGTAGAAAGCCGAATCGCTGAGGTTAAAACAGACCGGTTGAATATCGTCGAAAGTTCTGGCTCCGAAATGCTTCTGTTGTGTGATAAGCTTGCGTACTTTTTTATGCTGGATGCGGGTAAAGTTAACGGAATCGATAGGTACAGGTATGTTTCCGGCTGGCCATGCCTGGAAACCGGAAAGCAAAAAAACAGATAAAAAATACAGGTACAATCTCCTCAGAGTCATCGTTTTTAAAAGCTTATGAGATGAAATTCAGTTCTAAAAAATTACCAGTTTCGGGCAATGGTAATGCTTTACAGCCCGCAAATATAAACAAGTGAGCCATGCAGCAAAGGAATATTATTAAAAACTGATTTTAGGCTGCAACGGAATTTAATCCAAACATGCAAGATTTTCAAATGCAGGTTGTTGATTGATTTCAGGCGCATATAAGGCCAATTGAACCAGCAACTATTTCCAAAAAATCATAAGATATTTAATATTCAGCATGTTAAATGTATAAAGCTGGATATAAAGGTATTTAAAATGAATAAAATTTTAAATAAAAAAAATAAGAACATAAGTAATTTTTGGTAAATTTGCATTAGTTTTCCATTCCTATGTAAAGGGATAGAATGATCTTTCAGAGGCAACTCCAAAAATATCAACAAAAGACATTTCAATATTATCTCCAAACAGTATCATTTCACACATGCGAAGAGTAGGGATTAATTTTTTGCCGCGTTTATTTTTGATGCTGGCAATAGCAACCGGATCGCTGGGGGTATTTGCACAAAACACGCAAATAACAGTTGATAAGGTTTATGGATATGATCCATTGCTGTACAACGGGTTAGCTTATTATTTCTACCCGCCACCCAGCACACAGGGAACCCAGTACATGTTCGACATTTTTGATGCTTCAGGGGCGGTAACGGTGCGAGGTGTATCGTATCCGAACCAGGCTATCAATTACGACATTTACAACCAGCAACTGGTATTGAAGTATAAAACAGCCATTGGTTCGGACAACCTGCTGCAAATATCTTTTGCCTGGCTCGAAAGTTTCGATCTGCACAATAAACATTTCGATGTGATTACTACTGCTGATACGATTAAGGAAATATTTCAGACACTGGGGAATGGCCCGGCCAAAGTTTTATACTACTTCACCCGGAAGCTTACAGTTTCGAATCTTACCGAATCATCAGTCCACTATTTTGCACAAATACAGCGTACCATGTATGTTTCCAATGGTGGTAAACGTCAGAAGTACAAAAACAACCGTTCTTTTGTTAAGGCATTTCCTGAGGCAAACCACGACCAGATATTCAAATATATCAGGAAAAATAAATTAACGGTACAAAAAGCCGACGACAGGCATATGACCGAACTTATTAATTACTGCAATACACTCCTTGGTACATGAAACGTTTGCTAACAGGGATTTTGTTCCTACTTTTTACAGTATCATCCATAGCTCAGCAATCGCAAAAACTGGCATCTTTTCATGTAAAAGGCATGTCGTTTGCACAGTTCAGCACCCTGGTACAGAAAGAAACTTCGGTACAGGTTTTTTTTCAGGAAAAATGGGTTAAAAAGCTGCAGGTTGAAGTAAGCCTCGATAATGTTAATGCAAAAACAGCGGTTGAGCAGGCTTTATTAGGAAGCGGGCTCGAAGTTTCGGACTGGCATGGAAATCTGGTGGTACTGCCGGCCGAAAAATTGTTGGCAGCACTTCCGCCATACGATTTTGAGGATAAAAAAGGCAGGCCCGACACGACTTCAAAAGTTTTGACCGCCAGCGAAGAGCGATATTTAACCGGGCGAAATGCCGATGTATTGCAAATCCTGAAAATCGGGCGTAAGGGCGGGCACCTTTCAGGAACCAAAGCCAAAATCACCGGCAGGATTATGGATGAGGAATCAGGTGAAGCCATCTTCAGTGCAACAATTTATGTAACCGAGATTAAGGCAGGTGCCGCTTCCGACATGGACGGCTTTTTGAGCCTTAGCCTGAAACCTGGTGTTTACAATGCAACATTCCAGTACATGGGATACCAGAGTAAAAAATACCAGATCGAAGTATTTTCGGATGGCGAATTCACGGTAAACCTGAAGAAGTCGGTGATACAAATGAAAGAAATTGTTGTATACGGCGATCCGCAGATGAATATCAGGGCAAAGGACCCCGGGCTCGACAAAATGTCGATCAAGGCTATCAGGGAGCTGCCAATGCTCATGGGCGAACGCGACATACTGAAAGTGTCCACTACCCTACCTGGCATTGTGAGTGTCGGCGAAGGTTCTGCCGGACTTAATGTTCGGGGCGGCGGTTCCGACCAGAATGCATTTTACCTTAACAAAATCCCGATTTATAACACCTCGCACCTTTTCGGGTTTTTCCCCGCTTTTAATGCCGACATTATTAAAGACTTTTCCATTTACAAGGGATTTATTCCTGCCCAGTATGGCGGACATCTTTCATCGGTATTAGACATCGTTTCCCGGCAGGGAAACCGAAAACATTTTATGGCCCGCGGGGGCATAAACCCGGTAACCGGCAACCTGGTGGTTGAAGGCCCGATTAAAAAAGACACACTGTCGTATATGCTGAGCGCCCGTGCCTCCTATTCCGACTGGATCCTAAGTAAAATAAACGACCCGGTAATCAGCAACAGTAATGCAGCTTTTAATGATGTATCAGGCGGGTTAAATTACGACATCCGTAAAACCCAGGTTTCCCTGTTCGGGTATCACAGCTACGACCGGTTCAGTTTATCTGATTTGAATGAGTACGAATATTCAAACAACGGTGTTTCGGCAACAGTAGGCCATACGTTCGGAAAATCTATCAGGGGCGAGTTTTCGGTTATCGGGTCGCAATATGCTTTTTCAACCATCGATAAACAGGATGTGAACAAAGCGTATTCGCACGACTATAAAATTGAACATTACGAAATAAGAGCTGATTTCAACCATGCCATCAGCGACAGGAACACGCTCGAATATGGTATTGGAACTGTACTTTACAAGCTCGACCGCGGAACGGTGGATCCCTATGGCGATAATTCACTTCGCCAGGAAGTAGATCTCGGCAAAGAAAAGGCCCTCGAAAGCTCGCTGTACATATCCGATTCGTACGATGTACTGCCCTGGCTTAACCTTACTGTAGGCGGTAGGTTTACCATGTTTACACCTATGGGGCCAAAAACGGTGTATGAATATGCACCCGACCTTCCCAAGGAACCCCGGAATATCACCGATACCTTGTACTTCGACGAGAACAAAGCAATTAAACGATATAATGAACCCGACATAAGGGTATCGATGAATTTTAAAACCGATGATGCAGGATCCATTAAACTGGCTTTTAACCAAATGCACCAGAACCTGTTCATGCTCAGCACCACCACGGCTATTGCGCCCAACACGCAGTGGAAGCTGGCCGATTACCACCTGGCACCTTCAAAAAGCAATCAATATTCAGCCGGAGTTTTCCGCACGCTGGCCAAATTCGGAATCGAAACTTCCGCAGAACTATTTTACAAACAAACCACCAATTACCCGGAATTTAAGGACGGAGCCAATTTTCTGAATACCCCGAACGTGGAAACATCAGTCCTGCAAGGTGATCAGCGTGCCTATGGCATTGAACTATATGTTAAACGCAGCCTGCGTAAACTGGAGGGCTGGATCTCGTACACCTATTCCCGGTCGCTGATAAAAGTGGATGGAGAACATCCATGGGACCAGATAAACAACGGGAAAGAGTACCCGGCAAACTATGATATACCACACTCGCTCAACGTTGTACTAAGCTACCATCCCAACCGAAGGTTAACGCTGGCATCCATTTTTACTTACCAAACAGGTAAACCGGTTACCTACCCGGTGTCAGTGTATTACTACAACAGCGTACCGGTACTCGATTACTCATCGCGAAATGCCTACCGTATCCCGGATTATATCAGGACCGATTTCTCGGTTACCATAGAAGGAAACCTAAAAAAACAGAAGTTTATGCACAGCAGCTTTATTTTCAGTGTGTACAATGCGTTTGGAAGGGACAATCCATATTCGGTGTATTATAAGGTTGAGGATGGATTTATACGCAGTTATAAGTACTCTGTAATCGGAGTACCTGTTTTTACTGCAACTTGGTTGTTTAAACTTGGAAATTATGTATCAGAATAGGCACATATTTATTGCCACGATGCTCCTGTTTTTAATGGCATCGTGTATTCAGCGCTTCGACCCGGAAATCAAGAGTACTGATGCGGTAAAATACGTGATTACCGGTCAGGTAAATAGTGGCGACGATGTTCAGCGGATTAATATCGGAACTTCATCACCCATCAGCAAACCAGAAATAATTCCTGTTACAGGCTGTTCGGTTAAAATTATTGACTCCAAAGGAAACGAGTACCCGGCAACTGATGTATGGAACGGAAATTACGATGTAACCATACCCAAGAGCGAACTTGTTCCGGGCAATGCATTTAAAGTGGAGATTCTGGTTCCCGGTGGCACGCATATAGTATCCGATTTCGACCAGATACAGTCCGGTCCACCGGTTGATTCAGTTTATTATGAAGTTCAGAGTTTACCCACCGCTTCGCCTGTAGAATTTACAGATGGCATACAGTTTTATGTTGACCTGAACGCGGGCAACTATTCATGCCGGAACTATAGGTACGATGTGGTTGAAACATACGAATATCATACCAAATATCCGATTGAATGGTGGTATAACGGCCTGCTGCGTCACACTTTGCCCCCTGACTCATCAAAAATGGTGTGCTGGCGAACCTCCACCCTGAGAGATGTTTAC
Organism: Bacteroidales bacterium UBA4417; assembly: GCA_002389705.1. GTDB lineage: Bacteria > Bacteroidota > Bacteroidia > Bacteroidales > UBA4417 > UBA4417. The sequence continues at coordinate 37,310 of DGQJ01000028.1, read as the reverse complement.
ATGATTTCCACCAAAGAGCTGGCTGAAAACTCTTATAAAAAATATGCCCTTAACTTTGTCGATAACCAGTCGTCGGCCCGGCTTGTATATGGATACAGCCTGCTGGTGCGACAATTTACCATGAGCGATGAAGCGTTCAAATACTGGGAAAAAATACGCATAAACAGCCAGGAGCAAGGCGGTCTATATGAAAGCCAACCGATGTCAATAAAAGGCAACCTGCATAATATTACCAACCCCGACCAGGACGTGCTTGGATTTTTTAGTGCGACTACCGTAAGCCAGAAAAGAATTTTTGTAAAGGATGTCCCTGATCTGCCCATTGAATTTGTATTCAACTGTGTAATAGGAAGTTTGCCCTGGGGCGGCCTGCGGGGTACTGACCCCATAAAATACCCTATCTATCTTCCGCAACGATCGATATGGATTGATGATCAATGGGTTTCGACCTATGATTTACTAACCATTGACCATGAGTGCGTTGATTGCACTTCTACCGTAGGAGGAACCACCGTTAAACCCGATTACTGGCCTAATTAATTTGAAAATGTATAAAAGACATATTTCCATTTTCGCACTTCTGATCCTTGCATGGCCATGCTTTGCAGCATGCCCTTTAGTTCTGGTAGCTCAGAATACTGAAAAAGTGGTACTCATTACCGACCGGTCAGTTTATATCACTACCGAGCAGGTTAAATTTTTCGCAAGTATTTCGGCTGGTAAGGACCTGAGCATACCGGTTGAAAGCGAAATCCTTTATTGCGAAATAATTACACCTGATGGAAACAGGATAGCCGGAAATAAATACCTGATCAGCGACAATTCAGTATCAGGCTGTATTGATATTCCCGAAAACCTGATTTCAGGTGCTTATTATATCCGGGCCTATACCAAAGTGATGCGTAACAACGGACCTGAGTCGTATGGCTACAACCAGGTTATTATTATCAATCCATACCGAGATGAGGTACTTGCAAAAAATAACAAATCGCAGACAACAGCTACCCAGGTAGTTTCACTCAGGAGCCACGGCATGAGTGATGCGCTGTTTGTTTCGGCTGATAAAAACAGTTACGCCGCGCGCGAAAACGTTACGGTTTCTATCTCACTGGCCCCTGCCGGTGAAGATGATGAGAATGTACCTCTGAATAATGTTTGTCTTTCGGTGATCCCGGGCAATTACATTTCGAAACCCGTCGCGATGGTTCAGACCAATAAAAAATTAGCAGGTAATACCGAATACTACCCCGAAACCCGTGGGCTTTCAATAACCGGTAAACTCACCCAAAATCCTGCTGGCGTACCTGTAATTGACAAAAAAGTAAATTTATCCATTATTGGCGAAGGTCGGGATTTTATGTCGGTACGAACCGACAGCACCGGTCAGTTTCATTTTGCCATGCCTTCGTATGCTGGTACGCGCGACTTGTTTGTGTGTGCCGAAAAAATTGACTCAGTAAAAGTAAAAATCTGGGTCGATAACGATTTTTGCACCTTACCAGTTCAATTGCCTTCGCCGGCTATAAACCTGTCAGCCGACGATATGAAGAATTTGCAGGATATGGCACAAAACGTACAGATCAGCACGCATTACTATACAGATAGTACCGGGAACAAAAGAAAACCGAAAATTGAGAAATATCCGTTCTACGGTAAGCCTACCAACATCATTTATATCGACAGATACATACAACTACCAACCCTGGAGGAATATTTCAATGAACTGCCCAGCGAGGTAAAAGTACGAAAACGCAAAGGGCAGCCCCGGTTTGATGTGCTGGGTACCCGGGGTGTTTCGCTGTACGAACCGCTCGTTATGGTCGATTATGTAGCTGTTGATGAACCGGCCAAAGTGCTTGCAGCCTCGCCTCAAAACATTTCGCGTATCGAAGTTGTGAAGGACGATTATATTAAAGGGGGGCAAACCTATGGAGGTGTGATAAGTATTATATCGAAGAAAGCTGATTTTGCAGGCATCGACCTGCCTTCGGCAGGAATTTTCATCAATTTCACCTTCCTCAGCGAAAACAGTTGTAAACCCTCAGGTTATGATGACAATGCCGGGCATCCTGATACGCGCAACACGGTACTCTGGAAACCGGGTATAAAGATTAAAAGCGGAACTACCGAAAAATACACATTTACTGCCCCTGATACGCCCGGAACCTACACCCTGATGCTTGAAGGAATCAATGAAAAAGGAGAAATGGTAACCGTTACCGGTACTTTTGAAGTGAGTAAATAAATCGTTTAAACCCATAATCGCAAGTCTGAAACTTCTGTTTGCACTTAAATTTGACTGACCACATTCACGAAAAACGGATTTGCAACAGATTGAGTGCCCGGTAGTGTCGATGCAGTTTAAACATTACCCTGAGGGCAAACATCATTATAACTTTTATTACACGGATGTCTTTTTCAAATTATGTAATTCAGCCATTGAGATATCGTAACTATACCATGATGCACATACCGGCACGACTTTTTTGTTTCCTGGTTTTGACCCTGATTTTATCATCATGTATACAACGGTTCGATCCAGAAATTAAAGTCAGCGATTCAATGAAATATGTCGTTACCGGGGGCGTAAACCGGGGCGATAGCATTCAGCATGTAAGTATATCAACGGCTTCATTACTTCGCATGCCGAAATTTGTACCTATAGTGTTGTGCAACGTAAAAATAATAGATGCCAAAGGCAATGAGTACAAAGGCAGGGATAAGCTCGACGGAACGTATGATTTCAACATTCCTAAAACCGAACTGATACCGGGCAACAGTTTCAGAATTGATATTGTTGTACCTGCCGGTGATCATATTGTTTCTGATTACGACCTGCTCAATGATGGTCCGCCGGTTGATTCCGTTTATTATAAACGGAAAGATATCCCAACTTCAAACCCGTACAACCCCATCAAGGGCATACAATTTTATGTTAACCTTAACGCCTCAAATTACGCCTGCCGCAATTATCGGATTGATGCTACCGAAACCTGGCAGTATACAGCAAATTATGCCGAAACAAGTGCAGGATCTGTTTGCTGGCTCACGGTGAATATCCGGAATATTTTTACCATTTCAACTGAAAACCAGACAGAGAACATGTATCGTGAAAGTGCGTTAAATTATGTCGACAACTATTCATCCCAACGCCTGAGGTATATGTACAGCCTACTGGTAAACCAGTATTCATTGAGTGATGCAGCGTATGCTTACTGGAACAAAGTAAAAACAAATACACTCGACCAGGGCGGTTTATACGAAAACCAGCCTTTTAAAATTGCCGGAAACTTGCATAATATAACCAACCCGACGCATGAGGTTCTTGGATTTTTCGGCGTTTCGACACATACTGCAAAGCGTATTTTTGTTGGTGTAGTTCCGGGTTTACCTATCGAATTTGTTGATTGCAGACCCTTGACTGAAAAAGGGGAAGTACATAATCCGGAATGTGTGGATTGCCGTAATAAAGTAGGAGGCACCAATCAGAAGCCTTCCTTCTGGCCATATTAATTAAATTTCCTTACCAGGTATTTTCACAGTTTTATACTGTGTGCAGCTGTTTAAAAACTGGAATTTCTTTGGATAAAATCTTTACCTGGTAACGTCTTTTTCGTCGGCAGCATAGTACAAATCAAGCGCGGTAAGTATAGCTACCAATCCCCAGAAGGGTACACTGGCTTTATCCGTGTTCAGGAAGTTGTTCATGAGCCCGTGGGTGAAATAAGTGATCAATGCCAGGGTAATTGAAAGCGAAAGAACGCGGGTCTGCTGGCTTACGGCTTTTTTATACACGTTAAGCCCCGTATAAATAACAGTGACAAGGATAAACAACACACTGATCAGCCCAGGAACACCAGATTCGGCCAGAGGGCCAATATACTCGCTGTGCGCGTTACCCATATCGCCGAGGTCGGTGCTGATAATGGTTTTTTCGTTGGCCCGTTGAAAAGGAGCATATTCAAACTGGTAGGTTCCGGGCCCCCATCCGAAAACCGGTCGTTCGGCAAACATGCGCAAAGCTGAGTTCCAGCGGTTGATGCGTTCAAGGTTTGATGCATCGGACGAGATATTCGAAATGGATTGCACATGCTCGATAAAGTTGGAAGAAGCATCCTGTTTGTTCTTCTCCAGCTTATCAATAAACTCGAACCTGAACATAAAAAAAACCACAAGCATTGCAACCAAAGCAAAAGCGATCCAATGAAAACGTATCCGCAATTTCACCAAAACAAATACTACCAGGGCAACACCTACACTTACCCATGCAGCCCTGCTGTACGAAAGAAATAAGGCTACCAGGAGAATACCTTCAGCCACGGCAGCCATCAAACGTTGCTTTGACGAAACTGAACTATCCAAAGCCATGCCGAGCATAACAGGCACAAATAAAGCCAGTATCATGCCATAGGCTGTATGATCGTTATAGAACGGCCACATCACCCAATGCCCGGCTTTTTCGCTGAAATTATACCCCATGTGAACCCAGGTTGTATAAAATACCACAATGATTAATGCCGAAACATAAGCCCAGATAAACGTCCTGATGTTGGTTTTCTGGCGAAACAGCATGAGTCCGCCGAGGTATACCGGAACAATAAACCACAGCCGGGCCAGTAAATATTTGAAGGAAACCAAAGGGAGATCGGAAGTTATAGCAGTTATCAGCATCCACGCCAGGTTAAACAAGATCGCTATACTGATGGGGTGCCGCATAATACGCCTTTCAATGCCCCCTTCGAGCAATACTTTGAGCACCATAAAAAAGAGAATGCCTATCAGCAAGGGTTCGCTGGGTACTGAAATACTGGCGCCCAGATCATAGTCGCCTATATCGATGGCAAGCGGGGTAGCAAAAACTGCAAGCAACAATATTTTGTCGAGGCTGAAAATATACAGCAGTACCATAATACCAACAACAGGAATAAGCATTCCCAGGTATATCTCCTTATATACCAGGTAAGTATTAAGCAATACAAAAATTGCTGTAACCAGGTAGACTACTAATATTTTACGTTTTTCAGTCAAAATAATACTCCTAATCAGTTATTAGGTCCGGCTGACAGCATGCGGCGTTGCTCTATTACCACTATGGATAACAGGCTGAAAAGCAAGGTTCCTCCTACGAAAGCAAACATAACAAACAATTTCCTGGGATACGACTTCTTATCGGCAACCATAGGCGGGGTAACCATATTCACGAAAGTAAATTTTTTATCCAGGTCAAAACGTGCCAGGTCGTACCTGCGGACCAGCTCGCTGTATTCATTTCCCAGGTTGGCGATGCGGTTGCTCAGGAAAATCAGGTCCCCTCCTTTTTCGACCATGCCCGATTTTAATTTAATTACATCTTTGGTATTGATGTTTCCACCTCCGCCATCAACGGTACGCAATTCACCGCGGGTAATTTCCTGGCTTTGTCCGCCCATATCATAAATGCCATAAGTAGTTGATATTTCGTGGTAAAGTCTTTTTATCGAATCAATTTCTGACTTTTTGGTTTGCAAGGTTTTATACACCGACTCAACTACTTCATTGTATTTGGAATAATGAACTTCGGCTATTTTCTTATCGGTATAAAAAAGTATTGCATTCACCATATTTTTTGCCAGTACCGGGTCAACATCGGTAACACTTACTTCTATACTTTCGTATTGCGTTTTCGAAATTTTTACATTCTGATTGTAGGTTCCAATGAGGTACGAAGCATAGTATTTGTCGCCGGGCGATAAATTATAATGCCTGGCCAGATCGAACTTTTTAATAACTGAATCGCGCACATCGCTCGAGTTCAACCATTGGAGCATCTGCTCTGTCTGGCTTTCTTCTGAATAAGGAAGGATATTTGACGGATAAATAACTGCAAACGATTTAAACCTTGGTTTCATAAAATATGGGCTCGAGACTACCAGCGAAACAAGGGCGGCTATCACCGCAAACACCAGCAGGTGCCATTTCCATTTGAGCACAATTTTTAACAAGTTCAGATTACTAAAGAAATTATCCATCGTATCAAGTATTTATGTTCAACTTTATTACAACCCTGCATTAGAAATTTTATTGTTTGTAGCTTCTTGCATCAGCTATTTGTTTCAGATTGCTGATTACTTGCGGAAACTTTTCTGTAAGGGCTATTACCAGCATTGCCGTGAGTAATGAACCAACGGTTGAGAGCAAGACAATAATCCAGATAATGGGATACGATTTTCGTTCTGCCTTTATGGCTTTTTCAACCACAAACTTTTGCGGAATAACGAAGGTTGCATCCATTTTAGCTTCTTCATACCTGGCCTTTATGAAACTGAGTTGTTTTATTTCGTTCAGTAGTTTTTCGCGGAGCGATACATAGGCGCCTCCGTAGGTGGCCAGTATTTTGAGCCGGTCTTCCAGGTTACGGATAGCGCGGGTATTGCCGGCAGCAATTTCTTTGGCAAGCTGGCGGTTGAGCATCTGGGCCTGCGTTTCATAATCCTGTACCCCGAGGTTCCTGATCCGGGTCAGTGAATCTTCCATGATATCCAATTCCCTTTGTTTTGCGAGGTATTCAGCTTCAACAATTTTAAAACCCTGTATGGCACGATCCTTTTGCATATCATATTTCACCGAATCAACATAATCGGCAATCTGGTTCGCAATATCGGCTGCCATTTGCGCATCGCTGTCGTAAACCGTTAATTTTACAGCCATAAACTCAGTGCGTTTGAAACTGATATTGCGGTTGAACCTGTAATATAATGTTGAAAGATAATACCTGGAACCCGGCCTGATTCCATAATGTTCGGACAGGTTAAATTTGGCTATCACTTTATCCCTGATCCGGTTTGAGTTCAGAATCTGTAATAGCTGTTCCGTTTGCCCGTCGTCGCCATATTCCAGGACATCCTCGCGCTGGCTGCCTGTTTCGGCTATCAGCGATTTAGAAACAGAATTCCCCGAAGCGGGGTACATGATCAGGGTGGATTTGTAAAGGGAAGTAATAAATAAAGGCGAAGAAACTATTGCCGACAGAACCGCAGCTAACAACCCAACAACCAGAAGCGTTTTGCGCCACTTAAACAAAAAAATGGCAACTTTAAATGAATCAGCAGACCCGTTAGTAGAGTTATTCAGCATTGTATCAGCCTCAGAGTTAGTACCTGCAAAGATATAGAAATTAGCAGAAAAACCAATAACAGCAATAACTTGCCCGCATGCACCCGCCCCCGCTCCTCATAACGTCTGTTAAGGCCCGGTGATGTGCTATAATATGTAACTTTCACAAAATGCTGAACCATTTTAACCCAGCCGTAAACATCAGCCGTTTTTTAATAACCGGATTATTCCGCCTACATCTATCAGTTTCAGAACAAATGCCCACAACAGTGATGCTGATCCGGCTGCAATAAAGGCAAGATGCCAGTTGTGCACCTGGCTGCTGAGAATAATATTTATAATAATCACACCTGCGGCAAAAAATACAAGTGTAAAAATGTACTTCCAGTTAATCGTAAATCTGAATATTTGCTGTGCTATGATTACCTGGATGATTGCAGTGGCAAATTGTGTAATTACGCTTGCATAAGCTGAACCCACCGCCATGAAACGCGGTATGAGGATAAAATTGAGCACAATGTTGATCACCATTCCCGCCAATGCCATCATATTTAATGCTTTCATGCTACCGTTTGCTGTTAGCAATGTACCGAAAATATATGTAACCGAAATGGGGATAAAACCAATGATCAGCCAGACAAATACTTTCCGGGCCTCCTGTACCTGGCCTACGTAGAGCATGTTCATAATCTGGTCGCTGTAAAACGATGAGCAGGTGGCAATAATCATCGACATGGTAAAAATAATAGTAAACGAAAGTTTCACCATTCCGTCGACCGGCGACTTGTCTTTAATAAGCCTGGCAAAAATCGGCACAAGAATTACTGAAAAAAGGTAAGCGATCATGTTAACGGCATCCAGCAACCTGAAAGCTTTTGCATAAATATCAACCTGGGCTGTGCCCAATCCTTTTGGCAGCAAACGTTCAATCATTACCGAATCAATACGGTTATAAAACGACATTAGCAATACCAGCAAAGCATACGGAAAGCTTTGCCTGATAATCATCCTGAAAAAAGCCGGGTCCCAGCCGAGCTTTGTAAAGGCTGCCCGTTTCATCACAATAAGCAGGGCAAAAAGTGCGGTGAGTAAATAAGCCAGGGTTTGCGAGTACACAAACCAGATGATGTGAAACGGTTCATTACTGTTGCGCCCCCACAGCAAAATGCTGCAGAAAAGGATCATCAGCAACCTGTCGAGTACCGAAACAACACTGTCAATTTTAAACAACAGCAAACCCGATATATTCGAACGCAGGTAAAGGATCAGCGAAACCAGGAATTGGTTTATACCCAGGAAGACCAGGAAATAAAAATGACGGGCATCGTACCCGATAACAGCGGCAACAATAAAAATGGCAGCAAAATAAATGCCTGCAAGCAGGAACCGAAGCGTGGCGATACCCGAAAAGTGCTTATTCAGCAGGTGGTTGTTCTGTGCAATATTCCTGTTGTTAAAATTGGTGATGCCAAAATCGAGCAGGATGTTGAAAAGAAAAGTAAAATTGAGAACCGTAAAATAAAAACCGTATTCACCCGGCGCCACCATATTCTGAACCGTACGGTCGATGCCAAATATCCAGAATGGCTTTACCAGCAGGTTAAGAAAAAGCAGGAATCCGAGGTTGGTTAAAAATTTACGCTTCATAGGCTAACTTTTAGCACCAGGTAACACCCTGAAAAAGTAATTCTGCGTGTGATGCCTGCCGGCATCAAAATCGGCCAGGGCACCATTTTCGAGTACAAAAGCGCTGTACCCTAAGTCCTGCAACAGACGCATACAATCCTTACGGTTTTGATTATCCCATAATTCGGCATAAATCATTGGCTTATGACTTGACAGTAATTTTCTGGCACCATCAAGAACAAAGTATTCGTAATTCTCCACATCAATTTTTATCCCCGAAACAAATTTGCCGGGCGACCGGAGTTCGGCTATATCATCGAGCCGGTGCATGGGTACCTGGTATTTTATCCCCGTATCACCTTCAGAACCTTCAACCCCTTCGATATGGCTCAGCCCCTGGAATTTAACATGCTTATGCTCAGGCAGAATAATTTCGGCGGTTCCTTCGTAATTGCCCAGGGCAACATCAAAAACTTTAACATTGCCAAGCTTATAAAATTTCAGCAGCCTGCGTANNCGGGCCAGGTGAACGGTCATAACCCCAATGTTGGCACCAATATCAAGAACCGTTGAATTATCGGGCAGCATAGACAGGAAATACATAAAATCGCCTTCTTTGCGGTTATGCCTGAGTGTGGAGATGATGTAAAGTGAAAAAATAAACAGATAGTTGTTGAATCCCAATAATTTCTGCAATACAAACTTTACAAATGTTTTCATTCAATATCCCTTAGTTTTAATCAAAAATGCAGCTATTTCAGAACGCGCTTTATTTTTAACGCTCCTGGGGGTAAAATAGTGTGCAAACTTTCTATTTTTTATTGCAGTTTTAACACATTGAATTCCTGCGCCAATTACCCTGTTGATGCGATTCGTGGCAATAAAAAATGTATTTGGGAAACCGGCTGAAATGAACATTTAAATTTTCGGATGCAAACAATTATTTCGCGAGCTATGCGTAAATATTATAACGGATAAAGAAAAATTTCAATTTGAAAATTGCAGTAAATACACGCCTGCTTTTAAACGAGCGACTGGATGGCATTGGGAGGTTTATGGACGAAACCTTGCAGATCATCACGTCGCAGCATCCCGAACACCAGTTTTACTTTTATTTCGACAGGAAATACAACGAGAAATATATCTACAACTCCAATGTTCAGCCCGTGGTATTACCACCCCAGGCACGGCATCCGCTGCTGTTCCTGACGTGGTTCGAAGCCTCGCTTCCGATGCATTTCAAATATTCGAAACCTGATTTGTTCCTGTCGCCCGATGGTTTTTTATCCCTTACATCGCAGGTGAAATCCGTCGGGGTGATTCACGATCTGAACTTCGAACATTTTCCGGAAGATATACCTTTTCTGGTCCGAAAATATTATAAGACCATGTTTCCGCGGTTTGCCCGAAAGGCAAGCCGCATAGCAACCGTTTCGGAATATTCAAAAAAAGATATAGCCGAAACCTACGGAATAAGTCCCACGAAAATAGATGTGGTTTACAATGGCGCAGGAAATATTTTCAGTCCACTGAATGCGGCTGAAAAACAGAAGGTTAGAGAAAAATTTTCGAAAGGATCGGAATATTTCTTTTTTGTGGGCACGCTGCATCCGCGCAAAAACCTGGTAAATCTTTTTAAGGCCTTCGATCAGTTCAGGAAAGCGGGCCATACCAACATTAAGCTCGTACTTGCAGGAGCAAGGATGTGGTGGACGGATGATATCCGGTTAGCTTACGAAGCAATGGAGTACCGGGA
>DGQJ01000028.1:24603-26695 GCA_002389705.1 Bacteroidales bacterium UBA4417 | reverse complement strand
TAAATTTTCGTGGCAGCAAACCGCCGGTAAATTATGGGATTGTGTTGAAAAAGCAATTGAACGATAACCGTCTATATTTTCAAACTATAGCCAGGAGATCAAAAATCGTAAATAGTAAATCCCACCTCAAACCTTAAACCACATTTACTTCCATTTCGAGTGTAACCCCAAAGCGTTCGTAAACTGAATTGCGGATGCGATGCGCAAGCGTGAGGATATCACTACCGGTTGCATTTCCATGATTTACAAGAACCAGGGCCTGGCTTTGATGCACGCCGGCATCACCTTCGCGGAAACCTTTCCAGCCACATTGCTCAATCAGCCAGCCGGCTGCAAGTTTCACCTGGTCATCACTTACAGGGTACATCACAATTTTCGGGAATTGCTCAGCCAGGGTATCGGCCAGTTTCCGATCCAGCGTTGGATTTTTGAAAAAGCTGCCTGCATTGCCCAGTTGCGCGGGATCGGGTAACTTGCTTTGCCTGATGGCGCATACGGCCTGGCTCACGTCAGCAATACCGGGATTTTCAATCTGCCGGGCAGCAAGTTCCTGTTTGATGGCTCCATATTCGAGGTGAACAACCGGGTTTAACTTCAATTCAAAAGTTACCGACCAGATCATTACTTTACCTTTGAGTTCACGTTTAAAAATACTGTCGCGGTAACCAAAATTACAATCCCGGTTTTTAAATATTTTCAGTTCGCCGGTTTGCAGATCAAAAGCTTCGAGCGAATGAATGCTGTTTTTAACTTCAATTCCATAGGCCCCGATATTCTGGATGGGGCAACTGCCAACATTTCCGGGAATCAAGGAAAGGTTCTCCAGTCCACCGAATCCATTTTCAATCGACCAGCTGACAAATTCGTGCCAGTTTTCACCGGCCTGTACTTTTACCAGTACGTTATCCTCCGACCNNGTAAAAAGCAGGTTACTGCCTCCTCCGAGCAAAAGCAGAGGATTTTTCTGAAGTACCTCGGAACTGAGCAGTTCCTGAACCTGTTCAGCAGTTTCAACTTCAGTAAAATACCGGGCTACCGATTCAAGATGGAAGGTATTGAATGCGTGGAGGGAAAAATTTTCTTTTATAACAGGATACAACGGCATAAGTGACTGGTATACAATTAATAAAACGAATTATCAAGACGATCTTCGTTAACTTACTTTCAACCCGGGCAAAAGTTCTCCGGATTTTTTGTAAAATTACTTCAACCATTTGAATATCGGCCAATTTTGTTGAAAATTCATCAGAAATAAGCTACCAAGCCTTGGTAAGCAACTGCAATTCACCCAATAAAGACCCGTGAAACGCTTTAAGTACTGTTTGAGAACAGCAGTAACTTTAATTCACCCTGCGTTGCCGAGATGGAAATTATGGCATATTTACGACTAAAACCTTACTTTCGCAGTGAAATCGGAACAATGAAAAATAAAAGGGCAATTTTGTCAGTAATCAACGACCTGGTTACCGACCAACGTGTGGATCGTACAGCCGGAGTATTAACCGAACTTGGATTTGAAGTTCTGTTGGTCGGGCGCCGAAAATTCGACAGTCCTGCCATGCCTGACCGGAAATATGAGACTTTCCGTATGCGACTGCTTTTTGAAAAAGGCCCCTTGTTTTATGCCGAGTACAATACCAGGTTATTTTTCCTCCTGCTTTCGAGGCCTGCAAACCTGCTGGTGAGTAACGATCTGGATACGCTTTTACCCAACTACCTGGTTCACAAACTGAAGCACATTCCGCTGGTGTACGACAGCCACGAGTATTTTACGGCAACACCCGAACTGGTGAACCGGCCCAGGGTGCAACACATTTGGAAATGGATTGAAAAAAGCATCGTTCCGAAACTGAAAAACTGTATTACGGTGAATGCCAGCATTGCCAACCTTTTTGAAAAGGAATACCAGGTTCCGTTCAGGGTTGTTCGGAATATTCCCAACACCCCGAAACACAATCAAACCCCAACACGCGAAAAACTAAGCCTGCCTGCTGACAAAAAAATTGTGCTTTTGCAAGGTTCAGGAATTAACATCCAGAGAGGAGCCGAAGAAGCCGTGGAAGCCATGCAATACCTCGAAAATGTTTTACTT
>DGQJ01000028.1:17000-24438 GCA_002389705.1 Bacteroidales bacterium UBA4417 | reverse complement strand
CTTGCACAATACAAAGCAAATACCGCAAGAGCAGCTGCCGAATTAAACTGGGAAACCGAAAAGAAAGTGCTTTTCGAAATATTTTCGTCTTATGCCCGATAAACACCTGCATATAGTTTCATTCAGCATCCCTTACCCGGCCAACTATGGCGGGGTGATTGATGTTTTTCATAAGCTGGTGGCACTTCACAAAGCCGGTATAAAAATTCACCTGCATTGCTACCAATACGACAGGCCCAAGGCTGAAATACTGGAAAAATACTGCGAAACTGTAAAATATTATCCACGGAAAACCGGTATCATTTCTCAACTTTCGATGAAACCCTATATTGTGCAAAGCCGCCGGTCAGGTACGCTGCTCAAAAACCTGCTTCAGGACAATTACCCCATCCTGTTCGAAGGACTTCACAGCTGCTATTACCTGAACCACAAAGATTTAAAAGGCCGAACGCTGGTATATCGCGAAAGCAATATCGAACACAATTATTATTTTAACCTTTTTAAATCGGAACGTTTGCCGGGGCGCAAATTGTTTTTCCTGGCAGAAAGCATTAAACTGCGATTTTACCAAAAGCAACTGCGGCACTCAACCTGCATGCTTGTTGTTTCACAAACCGACCGCGATTACCTTGCATCAAAATTCGCAGACAAAAACGTAGTTTACTTACCTAGTTTTCATGGCAACAACCAGGTGCTAAGCCTGCCCGGCAAAGGTAATTACGTGTTGTACCACGGGAACCTGTCAGTAGGCGAAAACCTGCTTGCCGCCCAATACCTGGTGAAGGAGGTTTTTAACGACCTGCCGATAAAATTAAAGATAGCCGGTCTCAATCCACCGGCATCGCTCCGCGAACTGGTTGCTTCGTACCCAAATGTGGAGTTGATCGCAAACCCGCCACAACCCGAAATGGAACAACTGATCAAAAATGCACAGGTAAACATTTTGGTAACATTCCAGGCAACCGGGCTGAAGTTAAAGCTGCTTAACACGCTTTACAACGGCCGCTGGATGCTGGTAAACCGCGAAATGCTTGAAGGCACCGGGCTCGAAAGCCTCTGTGAAATTGCCGCTGATGCGAATGAAATGAAGAAGAAGATAATTTCGCTTTATAATACTGAATTTGATCAAAACCAGTTAATTATGCGAGCCGGGATATTACAGAGCCGCTTTTCGGATGAGCAAAATGCCCGTAGTTTAATCAGGGAAGTATTCAGGTAAGAGCTTCGCGTTTCAGGATTTCAAAGTTCACAATCAACAATCCGCAATCAACATCCCACATCCCACATCAAAAACCCTACTCCTCCCCGATCCCAATCAGGCCCTCGCCTACTTCGAGCAGTTTTCCTTTTTCACATTTGATGATTCGGGCAGGATATTTGCGCAGTAATGCATAGTTGTGCGTTGCCATAAATACGGCACGCCCTGTTTTGCGGATATCAAAAAGCAATTGCATGATACCATCCGAAGTTTCAGGATCGAGGTTACCGGTAGGCTCATCGGCAAGCAAAAGTTCAGGATCGTTAATCAGTGCACGGGCAATGGAAACACGCTGTTGTTCTCCCCCCGAAAGCTGGTGCGGCATTTTAAAACCTTTGGTAATCAGCCCGACTTTATCGAGCACCTCGTTCATGCGATGACGCATGGCATCAGCATCTTTCCAGCCGGTGGCTTTCATCACGAAAATAAGGTTGTCGTTTACGCTGCGGTCGTTCAGCAACTGGAAATCCTGGAAAACAATACCAATTTTACGCCTCAGGTAAGGGATATCCTTATGTTTTAAATCAGCAATATTATAACCGGCCACTTCCATTTTACCTTCGCGCAGCGGTAAATCTGCATAAAGTGTCTTCATCAGGCTGCTTTTACCAGTCCCGGTTTTACCCACCAGGTAAACAAACTCGCTTTTGTGAATATTGAGCGAAACATTCGCCAAAATCATATTATCGCGCTGGTAAATAGAAACGCCTTCGAGTGAAATGATGGAATCGATAGCCATAAAATATAATTATGTGTTGAACTGCTGCAAAAATAGCTTATTTAACAACTAAACCGGGACAATCACTTCCGAAATATTTGAACAAGTATATATGGAAATCCGGATCATCATTGGAATGGAATGGCTTATGAAACCTAAAAACAGGTTGAGGCCACAATACATAAGATTTTAACGGCAAAAACCTGTTGCTAATTACAACAGGTTTTTACCTGGTGGAGAAGTCGCTCACCACACATGGCTGGAAATAGAGCAAACAAACAGGTTCAGCGGTCCGATCAACTCACTTTTTCAATTTCCCTCAAAAGAAATTCCTTGGTTTTTACCCCAACAAAACGATTTATTTCTTTGCCGTTTTTAAAAAGGATTAGTGTAGGAATACTGCGCACTGCGTATTTAGCTGCCGAGGTCCGATGTGCATCCACATCAAGTTTCGCAATTCTTGCCTTATCACCTAGCGCTTCGGCAGTTTCGTTCAGCACAGGAGCCATCATTTTACAGGGCATACACCACGAAGCCCAGAAATCGACGAGCACAACGCCGTTTTTAACCTGGGCCGCAAAATTTGCATCACCCAACTCCCTGATAGAGGCATGTGATTCAACCTCAGGTGTATTCTTGATTTTTTTGTAGGTAAAGTACATGTATCCGCCTAATCCGGCAAACAACAATACGGTGATAATGATGGTAATAGTCATGATATTACGGGTTGTAACGCGTTATTTTTATGTAGTTCGTGTATGTATCTTGAGGCTGAAAGCGCAGCAATAGTTCCATCGGCAACAGCCGTTGTAACCTGCCGGTATTTCTTGGCAATGGAATCGCCGGCAGCAAAAACACCTTTCAGGTTTGTTTCCATATCTGCATTCACAACAATTTCTTTCCAGGTATTAGTTTCTATCTTCTGGCTGAGAAATTCTGTATTCGGGACATACCCGATGAAAATAAAAACCCCATCGATAGGATAGTTCTGTTTTGATCCATCCTTTAAATGCGTTATTTCAACACCCTCAAGTTTTTCGCCACCATGAAATGCCGTAATTCCGGATTCCATCATGAAAGCAATTTTGGGGTTATTGCGGGCCTCTTCCACAGCATAATCAAATGCCTGAAAGTGATCGAACTGGTGGACAATGGTAACTTTGCTGACATATTTAGTGAGTGAAACTGCTTCTTCGAGGGCCGAATTGCCGCCACCAACAACCATAATTTCCTTACCGGTAAAAAAATCGCCATCGCAGGTAGCGCAATACGAAATCCCTTTGCCCTTGAGTGTTTCCTCACCGGGAACACCCAGTGTGCGCGAACGGCCTCCCGGGCTTAATATTACAGCATCGGCAGTAAAAACGGATCCATCAGCCAGCGTTATCTCTTTTATATCCGCATCCAGGTTGAGCGAGGCAATTGAAATATTACTTTTTATGTCGCAACCAAATTTTTTAGCCTGGTTTCTCATTACCATTGAAAGCTGGTAGCCGCTCACGCTTTCTACGCCAGGGTAATTGGCAATTTCGTGCGTAAGTATCATTTGTCCGCCGATGGTGCCTTCATTCAGGATGAGGGTACGCACATGGCCCCTGGAGAGGTAGATGCCGGCCGTAAGCCCTGCCGGTCCGGCGCCTACCACAATGGCATCGTAATGATTCGATTGGGTCATATTACTTTGCTGCAGCGAATTCAGAATCAAGAATATTGCGCACCTGGGTCATCGACTGAATGCTCGAAGTGGCTTTCACCAACTTACCATTTTTATAGTACATGGTAAAAGGAATACCCATAAAACTCCGAACTTCGGGTACGTTACGGATTACGTGCGATTCGGGGCTGTCGAATTCCATATCGGCAAACTTCACATGTTTATATTCACCTTCGAGATCTTCCATGATCCCATATACCGGTATGCACATCGGGCCCATGCGGCCACAGCATATCATAACATTTTCGTTTTCATTGATCAGCTTCTGGTGTTCGGCTGCGGTTTCTATGTGTTTCAGATTTGTGTAAAGCATTGTAATTGTTTTTAAAGGTTAAAAAATAAGTTCGTCAGTTTGTGAATTATTTTCGATGCAAAGCTACGCCTACTTTGCATTCAAAAAATAAATTTGAGCGGCGTATGCAACAGGCAGTTTGTTGAGATTACACAATTTTAGTGTTGAGATAGTTCTTACTTTTGCATGACGGGCAAACAGTAGTGGGCAGTGTGTTCAATTTCTCATGATCTGATCCACCAAAAGCATGGCTTAACATTGGCGAACTTTCACAAAACTGTAGTTTCCAGGAAATACATTAACTGGCCTGAAGTAACTATTGAACAGAGAAGTCAATCAGCAGCGGACAACCTTCTCCGGATCAGGTTGGTTTTAATTTAAAAAAAAGAAGCAACAAGTAACAAACCATGAAAACCTATTCAGCAATTGACGATTGTGTTATTGGCGGGCTCGATGCGCCTTGTTTTGCAAATTTATTACCTGAAGAAATTGAGCTGATAAAAGATAGTAAAACCCAGGTGTTGTTCCGCAAAGGGGAAAGCCTTACCAAGCAAGGGGCCTTTGCTTCGAGCGTTTTGTTTGTGGTGGAAGGTTTGGTACGACAATATATTACCGGTGATACAAACCGCGATTTCAACCTGCGTATCATTCGCAGCAGCCAGTTTATAGGACTTTCGGCAGCCTTCAGCAAACATACCTACGATTACTCAACGGTTGCACTTAAGGAAACATTGGCCTGCCTGATTGAGAAAGATGCCATAGCCGGCCTGATAAAGAAAAACGGGGATTTTGCCTATGGCCTGATAAACCGCTATTACGAAAACGACAGTTCACTTTACGATACCATCCGGAGCATGATGTACAAGCAGATGCACGGCCGCCTGGCTGATGTTTTGCTTTACCTCGATTCAATAAAGTATAACAACGAGCCTGTTTTTAGCTACCTTTCCAGGAAAGAAGTTGCTGACTTTGCCGGCCTATCGACCGAGAGTACAGTAAAATTGCTGAAAGGGTTTGAAAAAGACGGATTGATCAGGCTTGTAGACAAGAATATTGAACTGATTAAAAAAGAGGCCCTGGTGGATATCAGCAGGCGTGGATAACCACAGCCTGTAGCTAAGACATCTATTCTGTTGTAAGGCTTATAAATAATCGGCCTTATCTATGCCCGTTTTCACAAAAGGCTGAATGGCACGATTATAAATCCCATGCACGTAAGCTATAGCCATCCCGTAATTGGTAACCGGGATACCTGCATCAATGGCAGGTTTTAACCGGTTTACAAGCTGGCGGCGGGTAATCATGCAACCGCCGCATTGCACAACCAGCGCGTAATCATGTATATCGCGTTGTATTGCATTGAGTCCTGCAACGGTGTCGTACTCCAGTTTTTTACCTGTGAAATTACTCAGCCAGCGGGGAATTTTTACCCGGCCTATATCGTCGCACGACACATGATGACTGCACGACTCAAGTATCAGTACCCGGTCGCCATCCTTTAGTTCGCCTATTTTCGGTGTACCTTTAATGTATTGCTGAAAATCTCCCTTTTGCCGTGCAAGAACAATACTGAAACTTGTTAAAGGAATTTCTTTTGGAATAGATGCATCCGCCTTCAAAAACACCTGACTATCGGTTATAACCAGTTTAGGCTTTGGTTCCATCCGTTTGAAAAAGGAATCCACTTCGCGCTCCTTGCAAATAGCAACAACGCCATCGTGATCCAGCACATCGCGAATAACCTGCACCTGCGGCAGTATAAGCCGGCCCTCGGGCGCTTCAATATCAATAGGTGTTATGAGCAGTACAGTGTCACCATACGAAATCAGGTCACCGACAAGTGTTCCGGGCTTCCAGGCAGTTTCCGGAAGAAAACTTCGCATCTCATGAATCAGTTCATCAACACCTGGTAAATTTAATGTACTGAACGCAATAACCCGCGTAAACAATTCTTTTTCAACCTTGTGAATGGTTTCGTCCGTTAAAGGATTGAGGTCCGACTTGTTGTGTACCACAAAAAAGGGAACATCAAGTTTATTGAACTCATCAATCAGCCCGTTTTCGAAATCACCTATTGTATTTTCAGTGATCAGCAGCAATGCAAGGTCAATGGTTTTGATCACTTCGCGGCTGCGGGCAATACGCTTTTCGCCCAGCATACCTTCATCGTCAATTCCCGCTGTATCAATCAGAACCACGGCCCCCAGGCCACCAATTTCCATGTTCTTCGAAACCGGGTCGGTAGTGGTACCCGCAACATCCGAAACTATGGCCACCTCCTGGCCTGCAAGCGCATTGATCAGTGAACTTTTACCACTGTTTCGTTTACCAAAAATGCCGATATGCGGACGGATTTCTTTTCCTTTTTTCACTTTTATTTAAATGGATTTGGTTTATCAAGCATAAAACAACCTGGCGGAGATTGAGTTAATCAAAAACTACAGTTTTGTTATTGTATACAAAAACCCTGTCTTCGAAAACCAGTTGCATGGCTTTGGCCAGTGCTGCTGTTTCGTTTTCGCGTCCCGCTTTCACCATATCCTGCAATGTAAACGAATGATTTACAGGAATAATCTGTTGGGTGATGATGGGTCCTTCATCAAGATCGCTGGTTACAAAATGTGCAGTAGCTCCTATTATTTTCACCCCGCGGATGTAGGCCTTCCTGTATGGGTTTGCGCCAGTAAAAGCAGGCAAAAATGAATGATGAATGTTTATAATTTTCATATTGAAGGCCGAAATAAACCCGGGCGACAATATGCGCATAAATTTTGCCAAAACCAGGTAATCGGGCTTATACGGCGAAATTAGCTGCATCAGATCATTTTCGAAGGTTTCCCGGCTTTTATTCTCATGCGAGACCAGGTGAAACGGGATATCAAACCGCTTTGTAATATTCATTAAGTCGGGGTGATTCCCGATTACACACTTTACTTTAGCCCCAAGGGTTTTAAAATGATTCCGCGTGAGAATATCGCTCAAACAATGATATTCCCTGGTAACAAGCACAACAATATTTTTTTCGGGAAGGGGATTAACTTTAACAATGGCATTTGCTGGTAATACTTTTGTAAGACGCTCTTCAATACCAACCGGATCTGTAACATTTTCAGCCACAATACGGGCAAAAAATTTATTCTCTTCCTGGTCTACATGTTCCCGCATCGAAACAATATTACATTCCTCATTTGCAAGCACCTTTGATATGGCTGCAACCAGGCCAACGCCATCAGTACATTGGATAACAATCACCATTTTAAATTTATTTTGTACCAGATTTTGCGTAATAACTATTTACTGATAAACCTGGCTTTTAAATTAAGACAGAAATCTCAGATCAAATCATTCAGCGTAAAGCCGGTTTTAAGCAGGTTTTCCGGTTTCAGCACTAGGTTCAGCTTTTCGGCGGAAAGTAAACCAAGTTTAGCATTTGCTTCAAAAACATCACAGCCCGAT
>DGQJ01000028.1:11928-16841 GCA_002389705.1 Bacteroidales bacterium UBA4417 | reverse complement strand
CTCACCACAAATTCAGGAATTACCGGGTTTACTTTGCCCGGCATAATTGAACTGCCGACTTGCCGCTGCGGAATGCGAACCGCATGTTTGCCTGCAACATCCGATGCCAGGAGTCGTATATCGGCAACCATTTTTTCCAGGTTAACTGCATGGGCTTTTAAAATCGCATGTACCTCAACCCATGAATCAAGGTTATTGGTAGCATCTGAAAGATTTTCGCTACGGGTAACAGGAAGCCCGGTAAGCTTTTGAAGCGCAGGCACAACCTCCATGATAAAAAACTTAGGAACTGCCAGCCCGGTTCCGATAGCGCCTCCTCCCAGGTTAACCGTTTTTATCCTTTCGAAACACTTCGAAATCCGCCACCAATCGCGGGAGAGAGCTTCGCTGTATGTACTGAACAGCAAACCATACGACGAAGGAACGGCCTCCTGCATCTGTGTGTAAGCAATCCTGAGTTCGTTGCGGTATTTCCCCTCGGCAAATTCAATCTTTTGCCTCAGTGCATTCACTGATGATTCGAGTTCTCCCAGCAACTGCATGGTGGCAACTTTCAGGGCTGTTGGAACAACATCGTTGGTCGACTGGTATATGTTTGCCGTTTCTATCGGGTGTATGTAACCGTAGGATCCCGGTACCCTGCCCATTTTCAGCAATGCCACATTTGCAATTATTTCATTTACATTCATGTTTATACTCGTACCTGCGCCGCCACTTACGGCAGGCACAATGAATGCCGAAAAATGCTTTCCTTCCGAAACTTCGGCAGCCGCAGATTCAAGTGCATCTAAAACCGCAGCATCCAGTAAAGCAAAGGGAATTTCCTGACTGTTTTTTCGCTCAAGAATAGCAACCATGAACTGTCTGTATGCCTTGTAACAGGCAAGTTTAACTAATCCCATTGCTTTATACCACTCCACATGAAAAAGCGTGCGATCAGGAAAATTTTCCCGCGCACGCATTGCATGTATTCCATATAAAACATCAGCCGGAACTTTTAAAGTTCCCAGTGAATCAGTTTCTTCACGATATTTTTCGGACAACATGAGCCAGGTTTATTTCAAAACCCAAACTTACTGCTTTTTCCGCTTCAATTCTTTGTTTTCACGATTATTCAGAGGAGCATAGGCCAGTAAGCATTGATTTAACTGCTTGTTATCCGTAACAACTAACGTTAACCTGCCAGAGGCTTCCACCTCCACCGATATCAGGAAGTCCTGCTTAGTTTTATCAAGACTGTAATTCAGATACCTGACTCCTTTCCGATGACTCTGGTTTTGAGGTTTTACAGGGCTTCCTTTGGCAACAAAATTACCACCGGCAGTAAGATTGACACTTGCGGCAATCCGGGCAGCTTCTTCTATTGCATTTGTGTACGTTCCGGTATAAACCAGAGAAACTGAATTAAATCCTTCGCTGGGATTATCTACCGAAGTAAACGATGAAAAATCACTGTCAAATGCTAATTTTTGAGGCTCCGGAATCCCGAGTTTTTCAACCCATGCGGGCATTTTTTTAAGCGTATGGGTATTATCTTCAACAGCCTCATTCCCCCTTATTTGTACCCTCAGCAAATCAGCAAGGCTGTCATATTCATGTTTCGTAATCTTACCTGCCTGCAAATCGGCCTCCATAGGGCGAAGGCGTTCTTCGATGTTTACTTCAGGTTTTGGATCTGTATCAGGTGATCCCGCCTTTAAAACAATATTCCCGTTTAAGCCAACCAGAAATATTCCAATTAATACAATAAAAGAAATAACTATTATTTTTTCAATTTTTCTCTTTGTCATGCAAGGTATTTTGGTTCATACTTCAGACAACAATTTATGTGTCTGTTTAGTTCATTCAAAGAAGCTGCAAAAATACACAATTATTGTATATCAATTACATAACGCAAATAGAGGTAGCTTATTAATAAGTCAAATAACTATTAAAAAATGTTAAACATCATCTATTAACGACTATTTTTATGTTTAAAACTGCAAATTCCAGAAAAAGCGAAGCCTGCCAAAAACAGTAGCGGCAGTAGTGTTTAAAGTCCAAAAAAGGAGTACAAAAACGCTTTCAAACTATGCTTTGGTTACAATTATTGATCCTGACAATTCAGTTATATTTATGCTGAAGAAATATTTTAAAATAATTGCTAAAACAGGATGGCATCGCAACATTTTTACACAAAGATGGCTGTTTTAAAAGTCGAATGGTCCCGGTTTCTAAAAAATATCAGGAACCAGGTAAAGCTATCAACCTTTAAAACAGCCTCTAATTTGAAGTGAATTAAGAAATTTTTGAATTTACGATCTGAAGAATTTCTGATTCCAACGCCATCGTTCTGTCCTGAATCTGCCTGCCTTCGGAAAGTACTTCTTCCACAAAAGCCTTATCGTGCAGGCCCGATGCATTAATTTTAACATTCAGAAATGCGCCCATTACAGCCGAACGTGCTGCCAAAGCACCAACACCGGCATCAGAGACTGAATTCGGGTTTCCGGTTTCGGCCATGGCTTTAATAATTTCCATGCATTCGAACGAACGCTTCATCACCCTGAAAGGAACCTCTATAGCAAAACGGGTTGCCTGCTGAATAGTTGCAGTGCGTGCCGTTTTTTCGTCGTCAGTAGCCTTCGGGAGCCCGAATGCATCCATAATCAGGTTAAAAGCACGGGTATCTTCATCAACAAGCATGAGCAATTCATCTTTCAAAGCCTGGCCTTTTTCGGCCCAGGCGCTGAACTCTTCCCATCGTTCGTCCCAGCCTGGTTTGTGCGACGAAAGATTTGCGACCATTGTTGCCAGCGAAATACCCAGTGCGCCCATGGCAGCTGAAATTGAACCTCCACCGGGGGCAGGCGACTCAGAAGCTGTTTCATTGGCAAAATCTTCAACGGTCATGCCGACAAGCTTTTTATCATTTTCGCCCTCCAACAGGTATTCAATAATTTTTTCGCGGGGATTAAAAGGTTTCAGATCATCGAGTCCCAGCGATTTGATAGCGATTTTCACAAGTTCTTCTTCCGAAACTCCAACCGATCGCTGTTGCCTGCGCAGGAAATATTTACCCGCATCAGTCATAGCCTTCAGGGGAATTAAACCCACAAGTTCAGAACCGGTAACACGCATTCCACGCTCCTGCGCTTTGAGGCAAGCTTCCTCAAAAGCTATATGCACAGGCGTAATGCTTATATTGGTCAGGTTAATTGAAACCTGGGCAATACCATATTCTTCAATAAACCACCCGATAGCCTTGCAAGCCTTGAGGCTCCCCGGCTTATATACAGGTTCACCGTTTGCGTCTTTTACAATTTTGCCTGTAACCGGATTACCTTCGCGAACCGGGCGTCCTTTCTCGCGGATATCGAAAGCAACAGCATTTGCCCTGCGTACGGAAGTTGTGTTAAGATTCACATTGTAAGCAACCAGGAAATCTCTTGCACCAACGGCAGTAGCGCCTGTAAGCGCAACTTTTTCATTAAATTCGGCAGGACCGAAATCGGGTTTCCAATAGGGATCAGTCAGTTTTTTAGGCAATCCTTCGTACTCCCCCGAGCGGTTGTTGGCCAGGTTGCGACGTTCCTCTGTAAAGGCAGCATTTTCGTAGCAATAAACAGGTATTGCCAATTCATTCCCAATTCTTTCAGCAAGTTTACGTGCATAAAACGCTACTTCTTCCATACTGATGCCGGCAATAGGAATAAGCGGGCAAACATCAGTTGCACCAAACCGCGGATGTTCACCTTTATGATATCGCATATCGATTACTTCAGAAGCTTTTTTAACCGCCTGGAAAGCAGCTTCCAATACCTCGTCAGGTGTTCCTACAAAAGTTACAACAGTACGGTTAGTTGCTTTGCCCGGATCTACATCCAGCAGCCTAACCCCTTCAATTGCTTCGATACAATCAGTGATATGTTTGATAACAGCCATATTACGGCCTTCACTAAAGTTGGGAACACACTCAATCAATTGCTTCATAGTATTTTGTTTTTCAGTTATTTAGAAAATTATACAGCCGGTTAAAGATGTGCAAAATTAGCAAAATACACATAGCGTATTCCAAAAGTTGAAATAATTGTAAACAAGACGGATAACTGATAAACATCTACTTTTTTAAATATCCGGAAATAATTCAGCCAATAATTAACCTACTTTAGCCAGAAATAATTAAGCCCATGCTCATCGAAATAGCTGTTTTTAATATTGAAGCTGCCATTGCGGCTTATCATGCTGGGGCACAACGTATTGAATTGTGTTCGGCACCAGCCGAAGGCGGACTTACCCCATCGGCAGCTACCATGCGTTTAACCAGGAAATATGTTAAAATACCCATACACGTGATGATTCGCCCCCGGGAGGGTGATTTCTGCTATTCGGAAAGAGAATTTGAAACCATGCTCCTGGATATTGCTGCTGCAAAAATGGCAGGCATGGAAGGTATAGTTACAGGAGTGCTGAATCCTGACGGCACCGTGGATGAAAAGAGAACAGCCATACTGGTGGATGCGGCAGCGCCGATGAATGTAACTTTTCACCGGGCTTTTGATATGGCTATGGATTTGCCTGCCGCCATGGAATCTATTATTTACGCTGGTTGCAGCCGCATACTTACATCCGGTGGGCAGCAAACTGTCCCCCGTGGACTGGATATGATTTCCCAATTGGTAAAAAGAGCCGGCGACCGGATAACGATCATGCCTGGAAGTGGTGTAAACTCAGAGAACATCAAACACATAGCTGATATTACAGGTGCAAAAGAGATTCATCTTTCAGCTCGCAGTTTTATCCCAGGAAAAATGAATTACAAAAAATCAAATGTTACCATGGGCGGAACGGTTACCATCCCCGATTACGATCTCCAGATGCCCAATGATAAGATGATAGGCGATATCATTAATTTGTTTAAATCATAATTGAAA
>DGQJ01000028.1:0-11862 GCA_002389705.1 Bacteroidales bacterium UBA4417 | reverse complement strand
TCCTTTTATCCGGTGCAGGTAACGGGAATATGGCCATTGGTAATATTATCGGCAGTAACCTATTCAACATCTGCATAATAGCTGGAATCGCAGCGATAATAGGGCCGGTAAAAATAAAATCGCAAATAATCAGGTACTCAACCATATTTCTTACTGCCAGCACGTTGCTTTTTATAGTATTATTCAACGACAGGAATATCTCAGCCACTGAAGGCAGCCTGTTACTTGCAGCATTTATTCTTTATTTAATCCTGATTTNNAAATGGTACTGGCCTGTCGGGCGCATTATGGTTGGAGTTGCCATGTTGGTAGCTGGTGCCGGGTTAATAACAAAGGTAGCCCAATCGTTAGCTCACATGTTAGATGTGGGACCTGTTACCATAGGATTGACAGCTGTGGCTGCCAGTGCGGGCATACCGCTTTTGGCAATTGCTATTGCGGCAGCCATACGGAAACAACATGATATTTTGCTGGGAACCGTAATCGGAGCAAGTATTTTCAACATCCTGGTGTCAACAGGAATTTCTTCCCTGGTAAAACCGCTTTCTGCCATGGCTATCAGCAGGATAGACCTTTATTTTATGTTAGGGATATCGCTTCTGCTCACGCCATTCGTAAAAAACAGTTATATACTTAAGCGTGATGAGGGAATATTTATGGTAGGGTTGTATGTAATTTACATGTATTACCTCTGGCCCAAATAACCGGAAATACATCATCCTCCAGTAATACCAGCTACCGCTACCACATCTGCCTACAGCACATTCCCATTCAGAATAACCGTATCCACTTTATTGCTGCCATAGGCATAAGGCATAAATTCTATTCCGGGAATCGGTTTGGTAATAAAAACATTGGCTTTTTTCCCGATAGCAATGCTGCCCAGTTCTTCATTAACACCCATTGCATACGCGGTATTGATGGTTGTAGCATGAATGGCTTCTTCCGGCGTCATGCGATACATGATGCAGCCCATTGAAAGTATCAGTTGCATGTTTCCCGAAGGAGATGAACCCGGGTTGAAATCGCTGGCCAAGGCTACCGGCAACCCGGCATCGATCATTTTCCGGGCAGGTGCATGTACCATATTCAGGAAAAATGCGGCACCGGGCAAAATGGTTGG
This sequence comes from Bacteroidales bacterium UBA4417, assembly GCA_002389705.1. Taxonomy (GTDB): domain Bacteria; phylum Bacteroidota; class Bacteroidia; order Bacteroidales; family UBA4417; genus UBA4417. The sequence goes on along the minus strand of DGQJ01000028.1, from coordinate 10,739 downwards.
CATGGTTTCGGAGCCCAGCAAGGATTGTATTTCGGCATCCCCGGTAAATTCCAGGTGATCGACCGAAAGGGCACCATACTTAACACCAACCAGTATGCCGCCTGAATAATCAAGCTCATTGGCATGGATTTTCGGCTTAAGGCCGTATTTCATTCCAGCCATAAGTATCCGCTCCGTGTCCTCGACCGTAAAAAAGCCTTTGTCGCAGAAAACATCAATATAATCTGCAAGCTCTTCTGCAGCAACCTGTGGGATCATTTCATTGATTATTACATCCACATATTCATGTTGTTTTCCCTTGTATTCCAATGGGATGGCATGGGCGCCCAGGAAAGTGGCTTTTATAGTCAATGGCGACAAGTTTTTCAATTCGCGAATAACCCTGAGCATTTTAAGTTCATCCGCTGTATTCAGACCATAGCCGCTTTTAATTTCAACAGCTCCGGTTCCCAGCCATGTAATTTCTTCAAGACGTTCGAGCGCATCACCCAGCAGCTCTGTTTCCGAAGCATCGTGCAGCCGTTGTGCCGAATTAAGAATTCCACCGCCGCGTTTTGCAATTTCTTCGTATGATAATCCTTTGATTTTGTCGACATATTCAATTTCACGGCTACCGGCATACACCAGATGCGTATGCGAATCGCAGAAAGAAGGGAAAACCAGTTTGCCGGCAGCATCAATNNGGCACCAGCCACAAATGCCCTATTCGGCTCATCGATACCAACAAGCTCTTTTATATTGATAATCAGTATTTTCATAATCATTAATTTTGAGGTTCAAACGTACATGAAATGTTCGAGATAAACAAAAATCTGACTACAGAATTCAGCATTACGCAGGTTCCTGTATCACGGTGAATAGTTTTTCATGAAATCGCTGGGTTAATGAAATTTAAAGTGTTTTCTATAAAACTGTAACCAAATGGATGTGGTGGCGTCAAACTGGCAACACGATGAAACTGCAATGACAACAATTAAAGTGCGGACATTTTTAACACATAATTTCGAAGCCCTGGTTTGGCTGGCAGTGATTGTAGTGTTTGCAGTTTCGCCGGTTCAGTCGGGAAATCATTTTACCATTTGCCCGCTGAGCCTTGCAGGGTTCGAACACTGCCCGGGCTGTGGATTAGGCAGGGCTATGATACTCCTGCTGCATGGCCGGGTGGCCGAATCATTCGAAATGCACCCCCTGGCATTGTTTGCACTGGGATTATTCATTTTCCGGATTGTAGTCGTTTTCCGGAATTATGTAAAGTTTCAAAAAACAACTGGTTTCACAGCAAGATGAAAACAACGCACGCAATATTGTGCATAACAACTAAATAAAGAGCTTAAAATAAAAATCAAGCAACAACAACCTTTAAACATTTACACCATGAACACAAAAATCTATCAACTGATGCCGGAACTCGATATGCAGGAAATGTCGTACATCGATTCATTGGTTAAAAACTATAACGATCAGCAATTGCTGAACTTCGCGAATTTTTATCGCAGCCGTCGTCGTGATCCGCAACTGATTATGCTGAGTTGCCTGGCAGGTTTTCTGGGCATTGCCGGTGTTCACCGTTTCCTCACCGACCAGATAGGCATGGGAATACTTTATTTGTTCACCGCAGGACTTTGCTTCATCGGCACCATCGTCGACCTGATTAACTACAGGCAGATTGCGCTTGAATACAATATTAAAATTGCCAATGAAGTGTCGGGATGGATTTCGAGAATGGGTTAATTCATTTTTAAAGAATCAACATTTGCCCGTAGACTAGGTTTTACGGGCATTTTTTTTTGAATAATCCTATTTCAGGACAAGACAACCTTTCACCGCTTCACCCTTCACCCCTCATCCCTTCTGAAAATTAAAAAACATCTAATACACACGCAAAATCAAGCTTATTCCGAACGAATAATATTTCCATCCGATTGAATGCACTGCAGGATACGCTTTTTAAAATTCAGGCAGGTTGTATGTCTGGTTTCGAGTGATTTTGAAAGTTCCAGGGCCGGAATTGAAGGTGCACCACACACCAGGTATGCCATTTCGAACGCAAGTGGCAGATCGATACGGCAGTGATGAAAAATGGTATGCGCTGTTGCTGATTCGTCCTTTTTGCATCGGGTACAGCGTCGTGAAAACGGAGTCCCCCCCGCACAATATTTATCATTTCCACAGTTACGGCAAATATAACCATCTGCCCATTTGGCATGAGCCAATATTTCGAGACATTCCTCCCGGCTGCTGAATGAATGCCTGAACTGGTCAGGGCTGAGCTGCCCAATTAATTCCTTTAGCTTTACAACTCTTTTAACATCCATATGTTTAATGCTAATATTTTCATTGTCAAATTCATGACAAAATTGCAGTGGCACAATAATTGTTGACAAAAATATAAAATAATGGTGATATTTATGCGTTATATTTAAAAATATGCATATTTTTGCACCAGGAAACTAAACAATAAAAGATATGAAAAAGACAATCATTGGCGCGGCGCTACTTTCCATAGTTTGGCTTAGCAGCTGCGGAGGATCAGCCGCCCCGGGTAAAAATACTGCCGGCAAGGGTGCAGTTGCACCGGAAATAACGCAAACTGCATCGAATACAGAAACAAACACTGCAAATCCAGCTTCCGAAGAGCATGTTGTATATCTTACCAAAGCCATGTTTCTTGAAAAAGTATATGACTTTGAGAAGAACCCCAAGCAGTGGACCTTTAAAGGCGACAAGCCGTGCATCATCGATTTTTATGCCGATTGGTGCAGGCCCTGTAAAATGGTAGCCCCCATTATGGCCGAACTGGGTGAAAAGTATAAGGGCCAGGTTACTATTTATAAAGTGAACACCGATAAAGAACCGGAGCTTTCACAATTTTTCGGCATCCGCAGCATACCAACAGTATTCTTCTGCCCGGTAAATGCCGACCCTCAGATGGCACAAGGCGCTTTACCAAAGGAAACCTACGAAAAAGCCATTACAGAACTGCTGCTTCAGAAAAAATAACACGTTTAATAATCAGAAAATAATAATCACAATGGAACATTTGACAAAAGAAACCTTCTTAACAAAAGTTTTTAACTACGAACAGAACCAGGAATGGAAATTTGAAGGCAACCTGCCTTGCCTTATCGATTTTTATGCCGACTGGTGTGGACCCTGCAAAATGGTTGCCCCTATTCTTGAAGAACTTTCGAAAGAATTCGAAGGCAAAATAAATATCTATAAAGTTGATACCGAAGCAGAACAGGAACTGGCAGCTGCATTTGGGATACAAAGTATTCCATCGCTGCTTTTCTGCCCGAAGGACGGAAAACCACAGATGGCCATGGGCGCTTTACCCAAACAAGCCATGACCGATGCTATCAATGAAGTGTTGCTTGCTTCAAACTGATAAAATCGAACTTTTACACTAAGGGTGGCCCATTGGCCGCCCTTTTTCTTTTTAGTACTTTTGCTGCAAATCCTGCGAATGTCGTCAATCCTCCTCTCAACAGCGTACTTCCCACCTATTTCTTGGATGGCTTCTGTTATTCAATCAGAAAGCATAAGCATCGAAATCTATGAAACCTTTCCCAAGCAAACCTACAGGAACAGGTGTAATATTGCAACAGCATCAGGTATACTCGGGTTAACGGTGCCTGTAAGAAAAATAAATGGGAGCCATACCAAAACTGCTGAGATACTGATTGACTATTCCACAAACTGGCAACAGTTGCACTGGCGCTCGATGGTTACAACATATAATAAATCGCCTTATTTTTTATACTACCGCGATTTGTTGGAACCCGTATTTGACAAAAAACACCAATCACTCGTTGATCTCAACGAAGAGATAATTACCCTGTTATTAAAAGCGCTGGGTTGTCCTTCGAAAAAACCGGTATACACCCGGGAATACTTCCACCAGGTTGAAATGGCTGATTTCAGAAATACGTTTCATCCAAAATTAAACAGGACTGATCATAATCCGGCAGAAATGCCACGGTACATACAGGTTTTTGAGGAAAAGCTGGGCTTTATCCCTGACCTGAGCATCATCGATTTGCTTTTTAACCTTGGGCCCGAGGCACACGATTACCTGAGAAAAATTAAACTTTAACTATACAGGCTGTTAGCGTACAACCGGGTATTCGATCCTGATGTGATAGATACTCATCAACTTCTTTTTGATAATTTTCTTGATTGTAGAAATATCTTTCAGTGTCAGCAACGAATTCCGGAATTGTTTCCCTTTCATCTGGTTATCAATCAGTCGTTCAACCAGGTCGCTTACATCCTGCTCGCTGGGCGATTTAAGTGATCGCGATGCCGCTTCGATTGAATCGGCCATCATTAAGATTGAGGTTTCTTTCGAAAAAGGAATAGGGCCCCGGTACCGGAAAGGAGTTTCGTCAAAAGGCTCATCGCCGTTTTCTTCCTTAAACTTTTGATAAAAATATTGTGTATAACGGGTTCCGTGATGCGTGCGTATAAAATCGATAATAGCCTCTGGAAGTTTGTTCAGCCTGGCTTTTTCAATCCCCCTGATAACATGCCCGGTAATGATACGGGCGCTTTCCTCGTACGAGAGATCATCATGCGGATTAATCCCCCCGGTTTGATTTTCGATGTAATACATGGGCATATCCATCTTTCCAATGTCGTGGTACAGCGCCCCGGTACGTGCCAGTAACGAATTGGCCCCGATAGCCCGGGCAGCCTCTTCGGCAATATTCGATACAATAAGTGAATGTTGGAATGTACCTGGCGTGGTGATGGCCAGTTCGCGCAGTAATTTCGAATTGGTGTCGGATAACTCAATCAATGAAACATCAGTTATCATCCCGAAAATGCGCTCGAACAGGTAAATAAGCGGGTACGAAAAGAGTGTGAGTAAAGCGCTGATACCAAACATGAGGAAACTTACACGGCTCACCTGCGCAATGGAACCTTCCTGCATGAGTGTCATCCCAATATAGATAACCGAATATGAAACCATGATCATGAGCGAAGTGAAGAAAAACTGCGAACGGTGATGCAGGCGCACGATGCTGATAATGGTAATAATACCGGTTATGAGTTGCATGAATAAGAACTCGAAACTATTCGGAACCAGGAAACCCAAAACAATAATGGTGATAATATGCACAAACAGGGCCAGCCGGGTGTCGTAAAATGTCCTGACGATAATAGGCACAAGGCATATTGGAACCGCCATTATATACGACACCTTGATATTCATGATAAAGGTGGTGAAAGATACCATTATGGTAACAAGCAGGAGCAGCAGCACTATATTTTTATTCTCGGAGTAAATATCGTGCCTGAATGTGTACAGGAATAACCCGAATACCATCAGCGCCATCGATATCAGGATGAGCCGCCCGACAAATATCATCTTAAAATTATAACCTGAACCCGACTTGGTTTCAAATTCAAGACGCAACGATTCGAGTTGTTGGAATTTAGTTTCGTTAACAAGTTCACCTTTGGCAATAATCCGTTCGCCTTTCTGTACCATGCCGCGGGTAATCGAAATATCAGCCAATGATTGCTCTCGCTGTTTCAGTGTAAGATCTTCATCGAAAATGACATTATGCATTAAAGTTGCCTGCAAAACAGGCAAAATCAGCTTTGAATTAACGCCAGGGTAAGCCGGTAAATGCAGCAATATGAATTCGTTTGCCTTACTGATTGAGAACAGGCTGTTCACAGGAACAATTTTAGCCAGGTTATTCTCGACTACAGCAATCTTAAAATCGGTACTTTTCTTTTCCAGGTCGGGGATCATTTCAATAATCCCGCGCTTATACACGGTATCGAGTAATGAAAAAGCAGTTTTGATCAGCAGTTCCTTTTCCTGTGTGCTGATCTGTTTCGGGGCTTCACGGTCGAGGCGGGCCAGGAATTCGCTTTTTGAATATTCCACTTTGTTGTAATCGACCCTGAAAAACAAGTAGGCTTCTGAAAGTGCCTTTTTCCTTTCCGATTGTAATTCCGACTGAGGTTTAAGTATTGCAAAATCGAAAGGCGCTATCAGATCATCGTGCTGCCACGGCTTGCCGCGCTGAAATTCGTATTTAAATTTTCCTTCGCGCGGAAATAATGCCAGTAGAGATACCAGGGCCAGCAGGAACAAAATTATCTTGTTCACCTGGTAATAATTGCGCCATAGCCTTTTGCTGATTTTAAAATTCATTTTGTCGGAATAAAGCATACGAATATATGAATTTTTGTTTTCAAACGATCAATTAGTATCTTTGACTCTTTCTGCAATTCGTGGATGCACGAAGCCGGAAGATAATACTGACATAAATATCAGATCAACATGACTATACATGCAATATGCCCGCTGGCACAGGTTCCTGTACGTATTGAACCTACAGATAAAAGCGAAATGGTAACGCAGATTTTGTTTGGAGAAACATTCGAAATACTCGAAGAAAGAGGAAACTGGCTGTTAATACAAACCCATGTTGATAAATACAATGGCTGGATTGACCGCAAACAATCGCTTGAAGTTAAGACTGATTTTATTGAAAAAATCAGGAACAGCACCATGCATGTTGTAGCCGAAAAAACTTCAGTATGCTACTGTAAAAACGACAGTTCATATATAATGCTGGGCAAAGGTTGCCAACTCCCGTTACTGGCAAACAACACTTTTCACCTGAGCGAAAGAGTTTACACTACAACCGAAAAAGGAAAAGCTATACCTAAAAAATTTAATGCTGCAAAAGTGGCTGAAACTGCCCTCGATTACCTGAATACGCCCTATTTATGGGGAGGGCGAAGTATAATGGGGATTGACTGTTCGGGATTGGTACAGGTAGTTTACCATATGCGAGGATTCGATTTGCCCCGAGATGCGGCTGAACAGGCCGCTTTTGGTAATGTTATTGATTTTGTTGACGAAGTCATGCCCGGTGACCTTGCATTTTTCGACAATCCCTCATGTGAAATAATTCATGTAGGTATTATCATCGAACCAGGTAAAATACTCCATGCTTCGGGGCAGGTACGCATTGATAATATTGACCACAACGGAATTTTCAATGTCGAAAAAGGCACATATACCCATAGCCTCAGGATCCTGAAAAGGTTGTAATCATAATCAATTCCCGTAAACAAACAGGTTGCAGTTGTTACTCCTGTTCAATTACCTGCTCCCAGCGCTTTTTGTTGTCCGAATTTAAGCAACTAACTGTGAGTTTACGTGCATTTGCCGGGCCGCTGAATTTTATCATCCCGTAATTTCGTTCCATTACCACTGTGCCTGGAACTCGCAGTGTATTCTTCCACGATTCGCCGGAGGTATTCGGACCGGAGGTAAGCGCCGAAAAAGTGAGGTCGTAAATCACAGGCTTACCTTCCTGTTTCAACACTGATATTTCGGAGTAATGCACATCGCCTGAAATAAATACCACGTTTTTAATATTATACTGATAAATAAAATTAATGGTAATTTCACGTTCCTTGTTAAATCCTCCGGCTGAGTACGCCTCAGCATTTTCAGCCGCATCCGAAAGAAACTGTCCGCCCATGGCAACAATTTTAAAGGTAGCCTTACTGGTAACCAGGTTTTCGAACAGCCAGTTCAGCTGTTTTTCGCCAAGCACCGTTTTGTAGGCATTGTTCAACTCATCAGGCTCACGGTACCAACGGTTATCGAGCAGAAAGAAGTCGGCATCACCCCACTGAAACGAAGTTATTGCCCCTTCAATATCGCCAACGCCATAGGTTGGATTGCCCCAGAATTGCCTGAAAGCATTCAGCGTCTGGTTTTTGTTAAAAAAGGATTCATTGCTGTTGTCGGGGCCATAATCATGATCGTCCCAAATGGCATAATGGTGCGTTGATGCCAGAAATGGCTGCATTTCAGGTACCGACCTTGTATGTGTATATCTTCTTGCAATGCCCGAAGCTGAATTCCAGTCGGGCTCACGCAGGTATAAATTATCACCAAGCCAGAGCATAAAATCCGCCTTCTGCTCAGCCATGCCGGTAAATATTTTATAATCGGCACCATAAGGTTTCCCGGCCCGATCATATTCCGGCTGGTTGATGTAGGCACAGCTGCCCGTGAGCATGGTAAATTCGGGAGGATCGGTTCGCCATTTCCAGATGGGCGGCGTGGCAAACTGCGTGCTATAAGGCAGTTTAACAGGTCTGCGATTTATGAATACCTGGTACTTGTACTGATGACCGGGCTCAACTGAATCGGCTACCAGGTGAGCCGTAAACGCCTCAGCTTTGCTGGTTTTAACTTTGTTGGTGACCATGGTGCGGGCTGGCCTGGTAATATCATGATAAGTAACATATACCTCAGCCTCGCTGGTAGTTTGTAGCCATATCATAGCTTCGCGCATATCGGCATATCCAAGCATGGGCCCCGACTGCAGCAATGGGTGGACTATTTTTTGCGCTGTTACTACAAACGGTATTAACACGCTTATGATCCCACTTAAAACTAAATATTTTATTTTCATCTTGAAGGTTTTAACATCATGATAACCTGGTTCAGATCGCCGTCAGTAACGGCTGGCTTTATCCCGAGCAGGTAGGCCAGTAAAGGATACACATCTACGTTCGGGAACGAAGGCTGCACAAAATTCTTTTTAAATGCGGGGCCTGTGGCATAAAAAATGGCATGTATATCAGTATCGCGGATATCATAACCATGTGTGCCACCTGAATATTCATGCTGGAGCTTTTTAACGGTAACGCTCCAGGCCGAATCGGCAACCACAATCACATCCCCTACCCTGGGATTCGAGCCATAATTCAGGCAATCAGGAACTTCAGCAGGCTTCCAGGCTTTAATGCCTGTGATATTTTTCAACGCAAAGTATACTGAGTCAGCCCAGGGTTTATCGGCATACAGGTTAAAATTAGGGTTTCCCCCTTCGATACGTACCGGCCAGCTTTCGGGGATAAAATCGCGCAACACCACATTTCGTGTGGATGTAATGGCCCCCATACCATGATCCGAAACAACAATAAAATTTATATTATGTCCATCCGGCAGTTTTTTTATGCGATCGTACAAAACACCTGTCATGCTATCCATTTCGTGCACCATCCTGAAAGTCCTGGGATCGTCAGGGCCAAAATCATGGCCGGCACCATCCGGTTCGTGGTAATAGGCCATGATCAGCTTTGGACGTTGCTGCTGAGGCAATTGCAGCCATTTGATAATGGTATCGATGCGTTGCATAAAAGTTACGCGCTGATCATATTCCTTCCACCTGTGCGGATGTAATCCCTGTATGGCCACATCGGAGCCTGGCCAGAAGAATGATGCGGTTTTAACTCCTTGTTTTTCAGCCGTTACCCAAATTGGTTCTCCTCCATAAAAAGCCGGATCGAACTTTGCTTCAGCGTTTCCAAGCGAAAACGATTTCCCAAGCAAGGGATCATAGAATGAATTATTTACAATTCCATGGTGGTCAGGCACCAGTCCGGTGGCAAGCGTATAATGATTTGGGAATGTTTTCGAAGGGAAAGAAGGAATAAGCGAAACGGCTTTTACACCCTTTCGTGCCATCATATCAAGGGTCGGCGTCGCAGTTTTTACCGGGTAATCCCACCTGAAGCCATCCAGCGACAGCACCACCGTTACCTGGTCATTGCCAGGCTGGGCAAGGGCTACACTGCCCATGAGTGCCAGCAGCACAATAATGTAATTCTTTATTTCATGAAGATGCATGCAGTTGTATTTTTGGAGTGTATCAAGGTTTTGCGGCTTCGGGACCAGACTTGAGTATTCAGTTTTCAATTTCATAAAGGTATTAATAATTGGAATTAACAAGCTCAGATTTAGGGCTTAACAATATCAAAAGCCTGGGCGGCTTTAACCGGGAAATCGGTGATAAGTATCCCGAGATCCAACTCAGCAACTCTATTCCTGTAAAAATCAGGATCATATACTATTGAGTTATTTCTAAGTCCTTCACTTATATCAGTCATTATTCTCATTGATTCCCGGCGCATCGTTTCGAGCACTGAAGCAGGTGTTTTTTCGCTTATATAAACAATCAACTGTTCTTTGGGAATACCAACCGCTTGCAAAAGCGAAAGATCATTTTCCGATACAACCAGGGCCGAAATCAACATTTGCGAGGTATATGCTTTAGCCATCAATAAGTTTTTCTGATTAAATGTTAACAGAATACATTGCGATTCCATTTGCATTTGCCTGGCTGTCTGAATCACATCAGGAAGAATATCACCTTTAACATCCAGCATGAGCAGTATATTTTTTCCGCGAAAATGTTTCAGTACATCCGCAAAAAGGGGGATTTTTTCAGTAGTGAGGTGTCCTTGTTTGTCTTTCAGGAATAAGCGCTCCAGGTAGGCATCTGTTAAACGGGTAAGTGTACCGGTTCCATTGGTTGTTCTGTCGATGGTAGCATCATGCATCAAATACAGGCTCCCCGAAGCGCTCTTCCTGATATCGAATTCAACAGCTATCGGCTTTCGGGTAATCTGGGAATAGGTGAAATCGAACAAAGAAATACTGTTTTCGGGCAGGTTGGTATCGAAACCACCCCGGTGACCCACCAGAAGCGGACTTTGTTGAATTAGTCCTTTAATGAGATTTTGAGTGCCGGTAATTTCCTGGCAATTAGAATCAACTGCGAGTAAACCAAACACAAACAGGAAACAAAGGATTTTTTGGATCATAACAGGCATTTTAACAAGCTGCTTCACTTGTATTTGCTAAAATAAAAAAAGCACCCGGAAAATAATTCCGGATGCTT
>DGQJ01000159.1:1153-2798 GCA_002389705.1 Bacteroidales bacterium UBA4417 | reverse complement strand
TTTAATCTCAAAACTATGCCACAGCAACACGCACGGATCCAACACGAAGCTGAACCTAACGAAGGCTATATCAGCAAATTGATAGCCCAGGGCGAGCACCAGCAACTCGATTTCAAATTCGGGGTGAACGATTCGCGTAAAATAGCCCGTACCCTGGCGGCTTTTGCCAACACCGATGGCGGACGACTGCTTATCGGCGTAAAAGATAACGGGTCCATAGCCGGAGTGCGTTCCGAAGAAGAATTTTACATGATACAGGCTGCCTCCGAAATGTTTACCCGGCCCGCTGTTCCTTTCGAGGTAAAAGAATGGACCATCAATCAAAAACGGGTGCTCGAAGTGATTGTGCCTGCTGTAAAAGGAGTGCTTCACTCGGCCCCGGTCGAAAAAGACAATTATCTCATTTACATTCGGGTTAAAGACGAAAATTACACCGTAAACAGCGTATGGCTGAAAGCACACAAATGGAGAAATTCTCCTTCGGGAACTTTTATACGCTTTGGCGATAATGAAAAATTNNATTGCCGGTTTTGTGGCAATAGACATGGTTAATATGGTTTTCACCAAACAAGGCGTAATATACACACTCAGCGACCAGTACACAAAACTCACACCCGAACAACGGCTCAAACAAATTAAGAACCACGTTGTAAAATAGTCGTCCCGATGATCACTATTATTTCACCGGCCAAAACACTCGATTTCGAAACACAGTCTCCCTGTGAAATCATGAGTACTCCTCATTTTCAGAAAGATGCTGATTACCTGGCCTCAAAACTGAGCAAGCTAAAACCATCGGAATTGGGTAAATTGATGAATATTTCGGCCAAACTTGCCGAATTGAATGCCATGCGCTATGCCAGCTGGAAAAATGCCCCGCTCAAACAAGCCTTGTTTGCCTACAACGGCGATGTATACGATGGACTTCAAGCTTCAACTTTATCACCTTCTGAAATAGATTTCGCCCAGCAAAACCTCCGTATTATTTCGGGATTATACGGCTTGCTGCAACCGCTTGATGCCATAAAACCTTACCGTATCGAAATGGGTACCGCGTTTGCTACACCTAAAGGCGAAAATCTTTACAAATACTGGGGCGAGCGCATCACCGACCAGTTAAAAAAAAGCATAAAAAATTCCGGTGATCAAGTGCTTGTCAACCTGGCATCGCAGGAATATTTTGCAGTTATTAACACAAAAAAGCTCAAAGCCCGCATTATAACTCCTTCATTTAAAGATAAAAGCAACGGATCCTATGCCATGATATCGTTTTTTGCCAAAAAAGCCCGGGGAATGATGAGCCGGTTCATCATCAGCAATGCGATCACAGAACCCGAAATGCTGCTGGGTTTCGACGAAGGTGGCTACCACTTTAACCACGATCTTTCAAAAGGCGATCATTGGGTTTTCACCCGAGGCTAGTAATTAAAAAAACTTCAGTGATGCAGATATTTGCCAGCAGGTTAAAAAAAAGTTTTGCCAACGCCGCACATGGCCTGGGATACATTTTCAAGACCCAGGCAAATGCCCGCATCGAACTCTTGATCACTTTGCTGGTAATTACTGCAGGTTTTTTACTTAAAATCAACAGTATCGAATGGCTGGTAATTATACTCTTTATTGCCCTGGTACTGGCTTTGGAAGG
>DGQJ01000159.1:0-998 GCA_002389705.1 Bacteroidales bacterium UBA4417 | reverse complement strand
AAAACTGACTGGCGCCTTTTAAAAGAAGGAAGAGAATACAAACAAGTGCAAACGCAGGGTTTTAATCCTTACCTGGTTGGAAGCGATGCTATTGAAGAAATTCTCTGGAAAGAATTACAACCATACATCGACAACGATGCGGTGAGCTATGTTTATTATTATGGCGCCGGTTGCTCATCACCGGTTAAGAATATGATTGTTGAAACCGCTTTCGAAAAGGTTTTTGTGAATGCCCGTATCAACATCAGCCACGACTTATTAGGAGCGGCTCATGCGCTGTGTGCTGATTCCGAAGGCATTGTGGCCATACTGGGAACAGGCTCAAATTCCTGCTATTACGATGGCAGGGAAATAAAAGACGGCATTTTTTCGCTGGGATATTTCTTTGGCGACGAAGGCAGCGGCGCTTACCTGGGTAAGCAACTGCTCACAGCCTACCTGCACAAGGAACTGCCGGCTGACATTGAAGAAAGACTTAAACAGGAATATCCTTCGAGTCTCGAAAGTATTCTTGATGCCGTTTATTCAAAGCCGGCTCCCAGCCGTTTCCTGGCTTCATTCAGCCGCTTTATAAACATGAACCGCGAACACCCGTATATCAATAACCTGCTCACCGAGGCGTTTAAAGCATTTTACAAATACCAGGTCTGCTGCTATCCGAAACACAAAGAAATTCCTGTACATTTTGTGGGCTCTGTTGCCTTTCATTACCAGGATATTCTCACACAGGTTGGCTTGCAATTCGGCATCAGAACCGGCAGGTTTATACAGGCACCTATTGATGGGCTGGTTGAGTATCATAACGATAAAAAATAATTCAAAAACAGGATTTCCACGAAGCTTATCCCAACGAAAAGGCACAACAAGTTAAAAATCCTGTTGTGCCTTTCATCATTTATATAACAGGCAAAACCACAGCTGTTTAAATCAAATACAGTCAACCTCAAACAATACCAGACCGCACAACCCTATATGATACACTCCAGGCACCATTTACC
>DGQJ01000228.1 GCA_002389705.1 Bacteroidales bacterium UBA4417 | reverse complement strand
CATAATTATCCTCTGCATGGAAACTCCTGAAAAATTTACAGCGCTATTTACCCGATTTACTGCCTTGCTTTTATGGTTTTATCTTCTGGCATAGGGCAGTGAGTTTATCCTGGTATATTTCTCTGATTTGGGGTTCGGCCTCTGCTGGTTTTCGCGATTGGCTATTCAATGAACTTTAGTCCCGGGCATCTTTCTTCCTGGACCTTATCTGGCACATGCATTGTCCGTTCATGGTTTCTGCCTCATGGCTCATCGGTAGTCCATCGCGCTCCCAGGCGGCTATGCCACCCGAAAGGTTTGCTATTTTTGTATAGCCGTGCTCAAGTAGTTTTAAGGCAATTTCTTTGCTGTGCAGCCCCACACAATCGGCCACAATGAGTGGTGTATCAGGTGGAAGTGTTTTAAGCATTGAATCGGATGCAGTGAACGGGCAATATATTTTGTTTTGCACGCCAAAGTCTTTAATGGCAATTTCGTAATCGGCGCGCACATCTACAAGTTTGGCTCCCTGTTGCAGGCAGGTATACGCCTGTTTGCCTGTAAGATGCAGCAATCCGCCTATTTCGAAGCCCAGATTAAAAAAGTCAGTTTTCATCTTCACGCAAAATAAATCCACATAAAGTAACATCCTGTGAGTATAAACATCCCGGCTACTATTCGCCTCATCCAGGTTTCAATCACTTTTATCCGGTTGTAAAACCTGCCAATTCCTCCAATGCTGAATGCAAGCAGGTACGAAAACAAAACTACAGGTAAACCGGTAGCAACTGCAAAAACGGGTAGAAGTATCAATCCTGAGGCGTTAGCAAGTACCATGGGCATCAGCATGCCAAAGTACAGTACACCACTGTACGGGCAAAATGCAAGTGCAAAAATTACCCCCAGCAGCAATGCGCCCCAACCGCTTTTTACCTTCACTTTATCAGCAACTTGTTGAATAAAAGATCCTTTTGATCCCGGTATTTTAATGATTCCGAGCATGAAAATACCAATAACGATGAGCAGGGGACCGATCCATTTTTCGCCATTTGCCTGCACGGCACGGCTTACATGAAATTTACTGGCACCAAAGTAAATTATGGCCCCGAGGATAGTATAACTCAGTGCCCGGCCCAGGGTATATAAAAGCCCGTTTACGAAAACAGTGCGCTTGTTTTCAACATCCTTGCTGATGTAAGCCAGCGCCGTAATGTTAGTAGCCAGCGGGCACGGACTTATCGCCGTCATGAGTCCGAGCAGGAATGCTGTCAGGATCGGGAAGGTGCTTTGGTCAATTAGGGTTTGCAGGTATTCCATGTAGTTAATTTAAAAATGATGTAATTTGAAAATTTGAAAATGTTACAATTCGCAAACATTCCCATTTCCCCATAAACTAATTTCCCCATAAACTAATTTTCCCATTGACTAATTATCAAATTATCGCAAATTCTTCTCTATCTCCGCTTTCAGGCCTGCAATAAATTTTTCGGACTGGTTACGTGAATAGCTGAAGGCGAAATTGGTAAAATCCGTGGTGGTTTCGTTGATTCCGTTCACCTTGGTGAGGTACAGCGCTGAGCCTTCGGCTTTATATTTCTCGACAATTTTCTGGTTTTTCGGATCTTCGGCGTTTAAAACCTGAAGTGTTATGCTACCGTCCTTTAGCTTCCCGGCAAAATAGGTATTCAGCGTTTTTTTTGTGTTTTCCTCAATCGAAATACAGGTAGGGCAGCGTCGTTCGAGGTGGAAGTACACAATTTTCAGTTTAACAGGCTTCTGGGCCATCACCGAGATGGTTGCCAACAGCAAAACCGCAGTTAATAATCTTTTCATAGCAGTACGTTTAAGCAGTTATTTTAAAAGCAATTCTTTAATTTCGTTTACTGAAGGCACACGGCCATACATTACCACTTTTTCGTTAACAACCAATGCTGGTGTGCGCATAACGCCGTAACTCATAATTTTTACGATGTCTTCTTCTTTTACCACCGAAGCATCGAGCTTTAGTTCAGCAATCGCTTCCCGGGTAGCTTTTTCGAGGTTTTTGCAACTGGAACAACCGGTTCCTAAGATTTTGATTTCCATGGTTTATGAATTAAAAAATGTAATTAAACAGAAAGCCAACAAGTATAATACCCGTACCAACTACGCCGATAAAGGTAAAAATCAGCGGCAGTTTAAGTACCTTACGAAGGATGATCATTTCGGGTAATGATAGCCCGATAACCGACATCATAAACGCCAGGGCAGTACCCAGGGCAGCGCCTTTTTCAATCAATGCCGAAACTATGGGGATTATACCTGCCGCGTTCGAATAAAGTGGTATCCCGATGAGTACTGACAATGGCACCGAATACCAGGCCGATTTTCCCATAAACGAAGCCATAAAGTCCTGGGGCACGTAGCCATGTACTCCGGCACCGACGGCAATACCAATTACGACATATATCCAGACTTTGCCCACAATTTCCTTCACGGCTCCAAAGCCTGTTTTTAAACGGGCCTCAAAAGTTAGTTTTTCATCTTCAGGATGCGAACCGGCTTGTAATTTATACACCCAGGGCTCAACCCATTTTTCAAGCTTTAACCTGCCAATCACCCAGCCGGCAGTAATGGCTATTGCCAGCCCGGTGGCAACATAAATCAATGCTGTTTTCCAGCCGAACAATCCAAACAGCAATACAACGGCTACTTCGTTAATCATTGGGGCTGCAATCAGGAATGAAAATGTAACTCCCAGTGGAATGCCCGATTCAATAAAACCGAGAAACAACGGAATTGCCGAACATGAGCAGAAAGGGGTTACAATACCCAATGTGGCAGCCATTACATTTCCGGTAAACAGCGGTTTCCCTTCCAGTGCCTTGCGTGTGCGCTCTGGCGAAAAGTATGAGCGGATTATGCCCACAATAAAAATGATCAGCGTAAGCAGCATCAGTACTTTGGGCACTTCGAATATAAAAAAGCGCAGGGCTTCGGTAAAATGCGTTCCAGCAGTTAAGCCCGGAATATTTTCTACCACCCTGTCGGTGATCCATTTCAGGTTAACATACAACAGCAACCACAGTGGTAGCAAAAGCAGGTATGCGTATTTCACTCGGATAATCTGTCCTGAAAGAAAATTATTTTGAGCCATTGCAGGATGTATTTTGCGCTGCTTTATCAGCCAGGAAAGTATCGAACAATTGTTTTGCAAGTTTCCAGTTTTCCTGGTTGATGCAGTATTTTATAAACGGGGGATTAATTTCGCCCTGTATCAGTCCCGATGCTTTTAACTCTTTGAGATGTTGCGAAAGTGTGGAAAGTGCAATCGGGAATTCATCGGCTATATTGCCGCTGTAGCAACAGCCACGCTCCGAAAGGATTTCCAATATCTTAACCCGCGCAGGGTTTCCCATTGCTTTGGCAAACCTGGCCAGCTTTACCTGGTTGTCAGTGTACGTCGATTTCATTGTGTATTTAGTATTTCGCAAAAATACGAAATATTAATATGCAACAAATTTTTCTGTAAAAATATATTTTTGCACTTGATCAATACGAATATGGTTTACAGGGCGAACAATGCCGTAAGATGCGAAGGAGTCGCCGGCATCAGGTCTGTCTTAAGTCCGGCCTGTTAGCTGGAAGGTTTTGGCAGTTGGCAATGTAGTAAGCAGGCTATGGCTAACAGGCTTTAGCTCTTGTGCGTAATTTAAACTGGCAAATCAAAAAATGTACGCATTGAAAAGCAACTTTTGTAAAAGTTTTGCTGATAACAGTACGGCAACCATATGAATATGATACATGATCTGATCCTGTTTTCCCTTCAACTTTTTCTTACAATTACTTGCCTGCTATGATTAGAATTAACAAATTTATTGCAGCACTATTTTTCTTACCATCAGAACCTGGGATTGAGGGTCGGTAATGGTTAGAAAATAAACACCTTTTGCATTGTGCGATGGTAAATCAATTCTTGAATTTTGCTGGCTAATGCCTGATTTATATATGATTTGCCCCATCGGGTTTGTAATTTTTAAAGTATATCCTTCGCCTACTTTGTAATTTTTCAGGTCGATGATTAAATGATCTGTTGCCGGGTTAGGGTAGATATTGATGGGATTAATTTCTGTTGAATGTGCAAAGTCAGTAGAGAAATCATAGTATAATAAATCTACTTCTGCCTGTGTTAAAATCCGGTTGTATATCCTGATTTCATCTATATATCCGGTAAAGAAACTCGTGCCTTTCATTTCGGACTGGGCCTGAGATTGTTTACCTATCGTAAAATTTTCCTTATTGGCCTGGTTTTGGTCAGCTATAAGCTTTGAACTCTTTAGGATTCCANNTGTTTCCATTGATTTAAAGCTGAGGGCGTTTCAATATAGGAATCTCCAATCCGGAACCGTAAAACATTTCTGCTGCTGTCAATGCCTAAATAAAAGCCAGTGAATGTGGTACCATTGGCATGTAGTTTATTTATTAAAGTAGGCCAGCTCGATTTCAGTCCGGACGCAGAATAAGATAATGATATTGAAAATGATGTACTCAGATCATAGAACATATTTGAATCAGGAGCCGTTATTAATGTGTTATTATCAAAAAAACAGGCATTATCGGCAAGCCCGTTTTTATCCGCCACCATCTGAACCCCGTAATTCAGAAGGTCATTACCGCTGCCGCTCTCATCCATGGTGTTTCCATAAAATGGATAATACCCGACTAATCCTTC
>DGQJ01000334.1:4425-4666 GCA_002389705.1 Bacteroidales bacterium UBA4417 | reverse complement strand
TGATTTTCTTTTTGATAACACCTGCGCGGGTTGGTGTTGCAGCGTTTTGCGGGTTACTGGAATCGGCCATGATGTATCCTTTTTTACAAAGATAATAAAATAATATTACCATCTGCATTCCTGTTTTCATATCATATTAACCTTTTAAAATATGTTCCGGAATGAAACAGCTTACCATTCGCATTGAAATGATAATTATCTTTGTGGCATAAAGCGTAGCGCGGTAAATGATACTTTTTGA
>DGQJ01000334.1:1482-4300 GCA_002389705.1 Bacteroidales bacterium UBA4417 | reverse complement strand
CAGGTGCCGACTGTGTTATCATGGTCGAAGATGTTGAGATCACCGGGGAAAATACCATCTGCTTCACCGCGACGAAAACAGCAGTTAACTATTGCAAAATGGCCGAAGATATCCGGCGCGGAGATAAAGTGCTTGATAAAGGTACCCTGATCAGGCCCCAGGAAGTAGCCATTTTAGCTTCGGTAGGATGTGCCGGGGTTATGGTTTACAAACAGCCCCGCATCGGCATAATTTCCACCGGCGACGAATTGGTTGAGCCTGCCGGAATACCGGCTGTTTCGCAAATTCGCAACAGCAATGCATGGCAGTTGCTGGCCCAGGCACAGCGGGCAGGTTGCATTGCCACCTATTTCGGCATTGCCCGCGATACCGAAGAAGCAACCCTTGAAATTATCCAGAGAGCAAGCCACGAGAGCGATATTGTAATACTCACCGGGGGTATTTCGGCGGGTGATTTTGACTTTGTACCCGCAGTAATTCAGCAAGCCGGCTATGAAATCAAGTTCCGCAGCATGGCCGTGCAGCCCGGGAAACCGGTTATATTTGCCACCCGTGGCCGCCAATACCTGGTCGGCTTGCCTGGAAACCCGGTTTCGTCNNATGGGCGTTGATTACAAAAGAAGGAATACCGGGCG
The DNA here is from genome assembly GCA_002389705.1 of Bacteroidales bacterium UBA4417. Taxonomy (GTDB): domain Bacteria; phylum Bacteroidota; class Bacteroidia; order Bacteroidales; family UBA4417; genus UBA4417. The sequence continues at coordinate 3,665 of DGQJ01000334.1, read as the reverse complement.
TAAAGCCTTCTTCCCTGTATACCTGTCAGAAGATGGAACAGCGATGCCTGTCGAATACCATGGCTCAGCCCATATTCACTCCTACATAAATGCCCAGGGTATCGTCTCCATCGAAATAGGTAAAGAAACCATCAGTAAAGGAACCCTGGTACATGTTCGACTCGTATAACAGGCGTATAAATTACCTCCGCATCTCGGTTACCGACCGCTGTAACCTACGTTGCACATACTGTATGCCGGCTGAAGGCATCACTTTGATGCAGCATGCTGACATTCTTACTTTCGAAGAAATTATGGAAGTGGTTGATGCGGCATTGTTGCTGGGCGTGGATAAAATCCGCATCACCGGCGGAGAACCCCTGGTGCGGAAAGGCATTGTTAACCTGGTGCAGATGATCGCTTCGCGACCAGGCGTGCAGGACCTGGGACTGACAACCAACGGGCAGTTGCTCGAAAAATATGCACAATCGCTGAGAGAGGCCGGCCTTCATCGTGTAAACGTGAGCCTCGATACCATGGATCCGTTGAAATACAGCCAGGTAACCCGGGGAGGAGAGATTGAAAATGTACTTAAGGGAATTGAAGCCTCAGTTTCGGCAGGACTATCGCCGGTGAAAATTAATTGTGTGATAGCAAAATCTCCTTCCGAACCCGATGCGATGGCAGTAGCCGAATATGGCAGGGAAATGGGTATCCAGGTAAGGTTTATCCGGCAGATGGATCTCGAAAAAGGAGAATTTTATGTGGTTGACGGCGGAAGCGGTGGCGATTGCTCGACCTGTAACCGGCTGAGACTTACCGCCAACGGAATGGTAAAACCCTGCCTGTTTAACGACCTTGAATATAACATACGTGAGCATGGTGCCCATAAAGCTTTACAACTCGCCCTGGGCAACAAACCTTCGTGCGGTACGATCAATCACCATGGGGAATTTTATAACATCGGGGGATAGAGGCGAAAGAGAGAATGGGTGACATGGAGAAACGGCGACAGAGATTTTGCAAAACATAATTTCTAAACCCAAAAATTAACCTGACAGGCAAGACCAGGAATAAGAAATAAGAAATAAGAAACCAGAAACAAGGAACGCTCACCAGTCTCCATATATATCAAATCCTAAATCTCTTCAATCCCGATAACCATGAATAAACTCAGCCATACCGATAACGAGGGAAAAGCCAACATGGTGGATGTTGGGCACAAACCCAGCCAGTTGCGGATTGCCAAAGCGCAGGGGTTTATCAGCCTGCAACCCGAAACGGTGAGCCTGGTAAAGGAAAACAACATGAAAAAAGGCGATGTGCTTACCGTTGCACAGCTTGCCGGCATACAGGCGGCAAAGCTTACTTCGTCTATCATCCCTTTATGCCACACCTTACTCATCACTAAGGTTGATGTTAAACTTAACCTCGAATCGCGCGGAGTTTCAGCCCTTAGCGAGGTACATTGCATCGGGCAAACCGGGGTTGAAATGGAAGCACTCACAGCTGTATCGGCATCGCTGCTTACGGTTTACGACATGTGCAAGGCTGTGGACAAAACAATGGAAATCAGCAATATAAAACTTATCAGTAAAACCAAATCAGATATCTGAACCAGGAAAACACCTTGCCTGCAAAACCAAACCATTCAACCATCAAAACATGCCCTTACTCCTTCTTGCATTAGCACCGGCAGTTATTATTATGCTGTATGTTTACTTCCGCGACAGGTATGAGAAAGAACCCATCAAACTGATATTAAAAGGAATAGCACTCGGTGCTTTGATTATTTTCCCGGTCGGGCTTATCGAAAATATGCTGATGACTTATGGTAAATCATTGCCTGCAATGCAGAAAGCTGCATGGGATGGTTTTGTGGTAGCCGGAGCCACCGAGGAGGCGTTTAAGTTCCTGATGGTTTTTATACTGGTTTGGCGTAACCGCAATTTTAATGAAAAGTTCGATGGGATTGTATATGCCGTATCGGTTTCACTGGGGTTTGCGGCCATCGAGAACCTGTTCTATGTCTTTTCCGACAATTCGCTGCAGGTGGGACTGGTACGCGCATTTACAGCCGTACCCGGGCATGCGGTATTTGGCATCGTGATGGGATTTTACCTGGGATTGGCAAGGTTCAGCAGCCAAAGCCGGGGAAAGTGGTTGTTGCTGGCATTTGTGATACCCTGGCTGTTGCATGGCTT
>DGQJ01000334.1:0-1420 GCA_002389705.1 Bacteroidales bacterium UBA4417 | reverse complement strand
ATGGCAAACCGGATACTTCAGATACTAAAACCAGGTGTTCCCAAACCGGTGCTCATTGCGCTCGGTGCAGCCCTGTGGGGATTTGCGGCATACCGTATCCTTTCGCTGGGATTTATATTTATCGAAAGACATGCCCTTCATCATTTCCTGAATTACCTGATTGGCGTTGCCGGATTCATCCCGTTTTTCCTGCTGGTTTTCCGGAAAGTGAGCCGCCGCTATATCAACCGTATTAAAAACCTGCCGCAGCGCCGACCTTGCATGTTTGCCTTTTTCGACCTTCGCGGGTACATCCTGATGACTTTTATGATCAGCATGGGCATTGCCATCAGTCACTGGAGAGTAATTCCCGAACTTTATAAAGGAACCTTCTTTATCTCGCTCGGTCTCTCGCTGCTGGCATCCTCGGTGTTTTACATCATCGAAGGCATACAGTTTGTGAAAAGCCAAAGAAAAATGCCGAAAAATGAAGAATTATAAAATCTGGCAGCAGCTTTCAACATGATCTAAAAACCCTAAACAAACAGCCTCCCAATAACAGTAGCACAAATACCCAATAATTACAAAAAATCATTTTCATAACCATCAATTAACCACTGAATAACCACTGAACAACCACCGAATGACCATTCGCAAACACTCTAAATAACCTCTCCCTTCTCTTACCCCAGCCTCCAAAATCTAAAAGTTAAAAACAAGATTACATGTCGACTCCCATAACCGTAGTCTCAGTAAATATAAGCGAGAAAAAAGGAACCATAAAAGTGCCTGTTCCTCAAATTGAATTAAATGAACTTGGTGTTGCCAACGATGCCCATGCAGGCAACTGGCACAGGCAGGTTAGCCTGCTGGCTGATGAAAGTGTACAACGGTTTACCCATGCCGCCGGCCGTAAAATAAACTATGGTGAGTTTGCCGAAAATATAACTACCAAAGGTCTCGAACTGGTTAATACCCACCCGCTCGACAGGCTCACGATTGGCGACGTAGAACTGGAAATTACCCAGATTGGCAAGGAATGTCACGGTACTTCGTGCGCAATTTTTAAAGAAGTCGGCAATTGCGTGATGCCCAAAGAAGGCATTTTTGCCCGGGTGCTAAAAAACGGGACAGTAAAAGCAGGCGATCCGGTAAATTATTTTCCACGCGTTTACAAAGTGCTTGTAATAACCCTCAGCGACCGTGCCAGCCGCGGGGAATACAGCGACCGCTCCGGCCCCAGGATTGAACAATTACTCGCATCGTTTTTCGAAAATATGAAGTGGGCTTACACTGTGGAGCGTAAGCTTATTGCGGATGATGCCGAAGCGCTGAAAGCCCTGTTGGAAGAAGCAAAACAAGCAGGAACCGACATCGTGATTACTACAGGCGGAACCGGTATCGGCCAGCGCGATATCACGCCCGACGTAGTAAAATCGCT
>DGQJ01000095.1 GCA_002389705.1 Bacteroidales bacterium UBA4417 | reverse complement strand
CCCAATTGACAGTGCCGGAAGTAAAATTGAAGGTTACAGCCCTGGTCAGGCTATCGGTGGCTATTGTACCTTCATACCGTTTACCATTTTTTATTAATTTGATATCGATTTGTTTATTTTGAGTAGCGGATTCAAAAACTATATCATCTTCATACATTCCCCATTTCCTTGCTTCGCATTGAATGGCATCAGTTTCTTTAAATACGTTTGCCGGAGGAGTATATTTAATCGTAATTACATCACCGGGTATTGGTTTTAACGGTGTAATGGTTAATTGTGCTGAGAGTTGGGTAATCCCCATTAAAATCAGGGTAAGTATCAACAAGGCTGTTTTTTTCATGGTATAAGTTGTTTACAGGTTTTTATTATTGAATTTTTTTTTCAGTTGTTAGCATACATAGATCAGCATAACTCCGGATTTAATTTGGATTCCTTTGTATTTCTCTTTTGCTGTTCTTTTTTTATCAATCAATGTGGAAAGTGATATTGAGATATGGCTTTCTTAACCCGTTATGTTAAACATCCGGTGAAACAGAGGCTGCCTATACTGTATGGGCAGCCTTGTTCCAAACCATCAATTAAACCAACCAAACCATTCTTAAAATTCTTTTCGATTTCTGCCATTAATTCTGATTGATCTTATCATTGCATGATAGAATATTGAAATCAGGTTCCAATCATGCGAATCACTTGAATATTTCTGCCAGTTTACTGTCCAGTGCTTCCCCCCGCAGGTTTTGGGCAATAATTTTACCGTCCGGACCAATCAGGAAATTGCTGGGATAAGAAGAGATGCAATACAATTTTGAAACTTCATTCTTCATGCCTTTCAGGTCGCTCAAATGATTCCACCTGCCTACATTGTCTTTATGAATGGCTCCCATCCATTTCTTTTTGTCGTCATCAGCAGCAATGCTTATAATGGTAAATCCCTTGTCCATATATTTTTCGAAATTTTTAATGAGATTGGGACTTTCCTTTCTGCAAAACACACACCAGCTTCCCCAGAAGTCGAGCAAAACATACTTACCCCTGAAGGAGGATAAGGAAACCATTACCCCAGCTGTATCGGCCTGTGAAAATTCAGGGGCTATGCTCCCGTTACCGGTTGCAATGATCGCTTTCAGCCGTTTGCCTTCGTACGAATTTTTCATTTCAGGAGAAAGCCTGTCGTATATTGGTGCAATATTCTGCCCCTGAAAATTATGGTTGAATCTCATCATTTCGGTAATCCCATAAAAAACCAATGGCGATTGCGGATGGCTGTCTAAATAGGGTATCCATATTTTTACAGGATATACCCGGCTCGAATCCAGTAATGCATTAAGCTTTTGCTGTCGCTGAATAGTATCTTTTTCCAGCATACAACGTTCAAATTCTACCCCCCACTTTACACCAAAATCGTTTGCTTTCTTTTCCATTTCTTTGAAATCAGCATCATATGGTGAGCCGCTCAACGTATTATCGGAGATCGTGAGGCCAGACTTAAAATTCATTTTCCCTGACTGGATAAAGATTTTAGCGCTTGTATTTTGAGTGCTCTGAAATTTGATCCGGACTGTATCGGCAGATGCAAAATAATAGATAAGGGCAATAGCCGGTTGCGAAATATCCCCTTTGATCATGAATCGGCCTTTGTTAACCGGGAACGCCAGGTCGCTCTGCTTTCCTTCTGTTGTAAATGATAGATGAATGGAGTCGATTTTATCGGTAATGCCGGTAATATCACCTTCGATAGTGAAAGGCTTAAGTGTTTGTGCATTGGCCGCAAATGCATGAATTAACAGCAAAAAAGCACAGAAATATTTCATTTTGTTCAGTGTTTTAAAGTTTTGACAATGGTATGGAAACAGATAGCAAAATTCCGGTTATCAACTACAGAATTTTACGAAGGAGCAAGCCTGTATTTGTCGCGTGGGGAAGATAACATCCTTTCACCTGGCGGAAGGATGTTATCTATCTGTGTATGAATGAACTAATAGCCTGGGTTTGGTACCAGGTTAGTATTATTTATTAACTCTTTAGCCGGTACAGGTAATAGCACTTTATGCGCTTCCCAGCCTGTTTTATATTCCAGCTGGCTTAATACGGCATCGGCACGGTTGGTGCGAACCAAATCGTACCAGCGATGACCTTCACACATAAATTCCACCCTATTCTCATGTTCCAATGCCGTAAGCATTTCGCTTTGCGAGCCTGCAGATATGCCGGTTAAGCCTCCATGGATGGTCCTTACCTGGTTCAGATCTTCGGCAGCACCTTGCAGATCAGGAGAAGATTTACGGGCTTTTGCTTCTGCCCTTATCAAATACATTTCTGATAACCGAAGTACACAGAAGTCCTGTGGATCTGCATCAGCCAGTTCCTGGTAGAAAATATTATACGGGTATTTTATCGAAAAAACATTTTCCTCCGCCGAATAGGTAAACCAGGTAGCAAAACGCTGGTCATCCGATTCGTATTCATTAATGGCACTCTGCGTTAAACATCCCCATCCCGAATATTCATTTGCGTAAGGCTCCGGAGCGTCCTGGTAAAAATTGGGCATTCCATACAATCCATAATAAAAGCAACTATTTGGAAAATCTATCATGGCCCCATCCATGGCAAAAATTATCTCAGTGCTTCTTCTCATTAATACTGCCGTCAGATCGGTTTCCAGGCTGTAATTGCCGCTGTTAATTACATTGGTAGCTGAAGTTTCTGCATTTGCGTAATCACCCATAAATAAATATACCCTGGCCAGTAACGCCTCTGCCACATATTTATTAGCACAGCGCCTGGCATCCAGCCCACTGATATTGGTAGCAGGCAACAGGTCCATGGCTTCTTTGAGATCCGCTATTACGGAGGCAAACACTTCTGCTTTCGGGGTCCGGGCTTTTGTTTTTGAAACGGTTGGATCAGGTTCCAGAATTAAGGGCACGTCCCCATATAGCCTAACCAGTTCGAAGTACATAAGTGCCCGCAAAAACAGGGCCTGGGCCATATAATGATCCCGCTCTTCGTCGGTAATTTTTGCTGTTGCCGTGGGTAAGTTTAGTAACATCGTGTTGGCTTCATATATGGCAGCATATGGCTGAGACCATGTATTGCTCAGTGAAGATGAATTGCTGGCATCATATTCCGAAGTTGACATGATATCAGAAGCCAGCGGAGGATTAGCACTCAAATTGTCAGCAAGCTGATCTGCGCAATAAACAAATTGTCCTGCTCCGTAATAATTAGTTGCTTTGGTGTATACCCCTAACATGGCCATTTCTAAAGTGCCTGCAGAACCAAACACTTTGTCGGTTGTAATTTTTTCGGGGGGAAGCGGAGCCTCCAGGAAATCTTCGCACGAAGTAACTGATAAAAGCAGCAGACATACTATTACAGTAAGGTATGTGGTTTTATATTTATTTTTCATGATTTTTGTTTTTAGTGTGAATTAAAAGGCTATCTGTAATCCGAATACCCAACTCTTGAGTGGAACTCCAGAACCACCGCCCGCGGCCTGCGGATCCTTACCTAAATCAACGGGTGAGTAAAATGTGAGGTTTTGTCCCCGGGCATATACCGAAACATTACTCATACCCGATTTCTGAACCCAGGCTTCCGGCAAGGAATACCTAAGCGATACGTTGTTCAGCCTGAACCACAGGATATCATTATAAGCCATATTTGACAAATTGGTATAGGAGAGGTTCCTAACATCCATATTGTTAACCAGTCCTGTTGTTGGCCTGGGATAGGTAGCGTCATCACCCGTTTTCTGCCAGTAGTTACCCAGGAGTAAATCAGGAGTGTTCCGTGCCCTGCCGGGCAGTGAGGTATTAAAATACCAGTTCGTAACCATTTGTTGCGCGCAGGTTATGGTGAAACCCAGTTCAAAATTTTTATAGGTAAACACGTTCTCCATGCCTCCGTAATTTCTTGGAGTAGGTGATCCTATGGTGACGTAATCAGCCGGGTAGGTAAGCTTTCCATCCCCGTTCACGTCCCTGAATTTGGCATACCCGTTTACTTTCGATATTGAGTCTACATAATACATCCTTACTATATCAAGGGGCTGGCCGATTTCATATTTTTCAGCATAGGCGGAACCTTCCAAATCGTCATATTTATACAACGAATTTTTTGCAATGGTAAAATTAAAGTTGGTCTTCCATTGAAAATTTGGGTTCATAATATTAAGGGTGCGTAATTCGAATTCCCAGCCTGTATTTTGTACAATGCCTTTAAAATTATTTACGTAAGAACTAAATCCTGTTTGTGACGCTATGGGTTCCGAAATCAGGAAATCGGTGGTCATATTCCGGTACCATGAAACTGATCCCCCTATCCTGTCTTTAAATAATCCGAATTCCAGTGCGGCTTCCAGTTTATTGGTTTGTTCCCAATGTATATCCGGATTATACAAATATTGAGTGTTCAGGCCTATGGAAGTTCCGTATGCAACATTTTCGGCGGAATATAAATTCAGGTACTGGTAATCCGCAATCTGGTCGTTGCCTGTTACCCCATAGCTTGCCCGCAACTTTCCGAAGCTCAGAAAGGACAAGCCGTTTTTCACAAACGATTCGTTTGAGAAAACCCATGCAGCACCAACGGCTCCGAAATCACCCCATTTGTAATTGGGTCCGAATTTGGAAGATCCGTCCTTTCGGTACGACAGATTAAGAATGTATTTGGTATCCCAGTTATAATTTATCCTTGCAAAATAGGAACGAAATCGGGTTTCGCCACTGGAACTGCTTTTGTAAGTCATGGTATTTGCAAAATCCCAGGAGCCCATGAAATCATCGCCGGGATAATCAGCCAGGACGAGTGATTTGCTTGTAGCTTTATTTTTGAACCAGGTTGACCCCAGCAAGGCCTCAATGGTGCCTTTTGAAATTTTACCGTTATAGGTTAATTGCGGCTCAAAATTCAGCGAAGTGTAATTTCCGAAAGTAGAACTGGTTCCTGGCTCAACAGGATTGTATGGATTTACCGCTGAAGCCGGAAACTTGCTTTCCGCATTGGTACTCTGATTGTCGTAAGAAAACGCTGCTTTCGCTTTCAGGCCTTTATAAATTAAATAACTGAAGTTGGCACTACCCAGGAAATTATGGGTCATATTTTCCTGTTTTATATTGAGGGATGCTTCGGGGTTCGAAATATTAAAAGCAGCGGATGAACCCCAGTAATATTCCCCATCTTCGCCGTAAAGTGGGAAATTAGGAGGCAAAAAGCGAACACCGCCAACATAGTTTGTTGCCACCCGGCTGGGTTTTAGTTTATCAATAGAATACTGAATCGAGAAATCCGATTCCAGTTTGTCCTTCATTCCTAAACTATGTAAATTCAAACGGCTCGAGATGCGCTCCTGGTAAGGGTTACCCGGTTGAATATCATTTTGTTTCAAATAGCCGGTACTGAAATAATAATTCAGATTTTTATCGCCGCCCGAGAGGTTGGCGTTTAGATTGGTAACAAGTGCCTGGTTGCCCAGTTCATAATCTGTCCAATCCGTATAGGCTCCTTCTACCCAGGGAGGAAGGTTTGTAAGGTCGGCTGCCCTACTTTCAATCGGAATTTTATTATCCAGGGTATACGCTTCATTCCGCAATGCAACATATTGTCCTGTATTTAATAATTTTGCAGTATAGGTTGCTTTATTAAAGCCGGTGTTCATATCAATATTCACTTTTGTTTTGCCTAACTCAGCCCTTTTGGTGGTAATCAGCACAACGCCGTTAGTACCGCGCGAGCCGTAAATGGCCGTAGCATCTGCATCTTTCAGAATATCGATACTGGCTATATCATTCGGATTGATGGCGTTTAAGGGGGAAGTACCATGCACATAACTCGAAGTTAGTGCGTCTGATGTATTTGCATCAATGATAACGCCATCCACAATATACAAAGGAGTGGTGCCCGAACCAAAGGAATTCAGTCCCCGGATTTGAATATTGACGGAGCTACCCACTGATCCTTCGTTGCTGGTAACCACAACACCTGTCATTTTTCCCTGCAAGGCCTGGGCAAAATTGCCTAAGGGCTGTTTGCTGATATCCTCAGATTTCATTGTACTTACCGCACCGGTATTTTGCCGTTTTGTAGTTGTGCCATATCCTATTACCTGCACTTCGTCGAGAATGCTTGCAACAATGGCAAGTGTGATATTAACCGGCCCTTCACCAGCAATTACTTCCTTATGTTCATAGCCAACCATTGAAAATACAAGCACATCTCCTTTTTTTGCCTGTATGCTGAACATACCGTTATCGTCCGTGGTGGTACCTGTTGTAGTGCCTTTTATCACTACACTTACATAGGGTAGTGGATTGCCCTTATCATCAGTAACTTTTCCTGTAATTGGAGGAGGTGGCACTGCCTTCATTTTTACAACTACTATATTGTTGTCGATTACATATGTAAGGGGTTGCCCGTTGAAACACTGTTCAAGAGCTTCGGTGAGTGTTGCATCGGTAAGCTCCACGTTTACAGGTTTTGCATCCTTCAGCATTTGCGGGGAGTACATAAAATGGCTATCAGTTTGCTTCATGATCTGCTTAAACACATCCTCCAGCTTCGCATTTTTTTGGTTTAGCGTAATCTGCTGCGAAAAGCCTTCGGCATGTACCTGCAGGAAGGCTAAAATCAAAAGGAAAATGGTAAGTTTCATCTTCAGGAATGTTTCTGATGAAATGTAGTTTTTGATACTACATCTGAAAAGTGTAGGAATTTTCATACTTTTGTGTGTTTGGTTAGTGATTAGAAGTTTGTTGTTTAATCCCAACATGTAAGGCACTTCCGAACTTATGGCGGAGTCCCGCGCCACGGGATTCCGTCTTTTTTTTCGGATATACGGCAAGTTGTACTCTTTTGTCCCGTTATCTCCTTTCTTTTTCAGTTAATACGTATTACAGGTATTATGGCAAAACTGTTATTGTTTTTCCTTCAATTTTAAAATGGACCGTTTCCGTTAATTCGAGTACCCTGAGTATCTCTGAAACATTTTCAGCACGTGAAATATTCCCGGTAAAGTATATATTTTTATCGTTTACATCGTAAACTACTTTCACATCGTACCATCTCATGATTTTTTGCATTATGCTTTCAATATCCTCATTGTTAAAAATAAAGTATCCGTTTTTCCAGGCGATGGCTTCTTTGGTATCAGCCTCAACCACCGTAAGTGTATTTGCATTATCAAGCTGAGCCTGCTGACCGGGTTGAAGTTTTATTGTTCCAGCTTCATTTTCGCTTCCGGCTTTTTTAACAACCGAAAACTCCACACTTCCTTCCAGCAACGTAGTCTTTAGTACTTTATCGTCAGCATAAGCTGAAACATTAAAATGGGTACCTAATACTTTTATTTCCGAATTTTCGGCAGTTACAACAAAAGGCATGGCTTCATTCTTAGCCACCTCGAAATATGCTTCTCCCTTAATCTCTACTTTCCTTTCACTTCCTGAAAAAGCTGTCGGAAACTTCAATGAAGTAGATGCGTTCAGCCACACTAAAGTTCCATCGGGAAGTGTTACGCGGTATTGTCCGCCGCGCGGGGTACTCAATGTATTGTACAGTATCTTGGTTGTTGGGATTTGTGATACGGTTTGCTTGTTGTATGCTAACTGGCCATCATCAAGTTTAATAACTGTAGTATTTCCTTGTCGCGCTAGAGCACCTTCAGCAGCTTTGTTGAGTACAATTTTTGTTCCATCAGCCAGGGTTAAAATAGCCTGATTGCCGCCTGGTTTTATATCGTTTTTATAAAGCGGTTTCTCTTTGATGATAGTTTTTGGGATTTCTACTACCTGATTTATATTATTCACTGGCTTGTTGTTAATGAGCAACACAATTGAAATGGAAACAAACATCAGTATAACTGCAGCCGCGGCATACATCCATCTTCTGCGATTAAACAGAGGTTTAATGGTTTGCCTGGTTTGGACCGATAGAATATTCGCGAGTATTGATTTGCTTTTTTCGGGAGTAAAAACAGGCTTAATAAATTCATGCTCCTCCCAGTTGTGGTCCATAACGGTAAGAATTTTTTCTTCGTTTTCGGGAAGTGACAATAAAGCCATGAGATCATCATTTTCGTCCTGTGAGATAGTATTATCGAAATGACGCTTTAGCAAATATGTTAATCTGGTTTCGGGCATGATGTTTATTGATCCTATAAGTGTATGTAATGAATAGTTGTTTCGTTGTGTACATAATGACACACGAATTTTAAAAACCGGGTAGTGGGTTTGGAAATATTTTTATTTTATCACCAGAGGAGTTGATAAAATAAGCAGGATCACCTGCGGATTCGACTTTATATATGCAATAATATTGCGCTGAGCAGCGGCCAGGTGTTTTCGCGCAGTTTCAGGAGCAATGTTTAGCTGGCTGGCAATTTCCTCATATTTAAGGCCTTTTCGCCGTTTCAGATTAAATACTTTTTGTTGCTGCGGTGGTAACACCGAAACAGCCTTTTCAATAATTGATAAATAGTCTTTAAAATCAGTATCGGGATCAAAATCAGGATCATTCCCAAACTGTCTGGCCCATTCCTGCCTTTTTACTTGTTCATTTGCTAATTTACGTAAAGCGTTAAATGTATAATTCCGCGATAAAATATAAAGGTAATTATCAAATTTCTCAACAGAGCTTAAAGCATTTCGGTTTAACCAGATTTTAAGAAACACATCCTGAACAATCTCCTCGGCCAGTGGCAGCGATTTAGTCCAGGCAAATACATATGCTCCAAGTTTGTTGTGATGTGCATAAAAAATTTCTGCAAAAGCTTTCTCATCCCCATCAGCTACTTTTAAAAGCAGTTCTTTTTCATAAAGATTTGAAGCATCAGAAGACATGGACAGTGTTATTGAGGATTTTCCACTAACAAAAATAGGGATTAGATTTAAAATTTATAGAAAAAGTATTAAAACCACTAAGAATTTGGTTACTGAATCAGGCTTAATCCTGACATTAAGAAATGAATAAGCAAACAATTCAGGCAATTCAGCACTGATTTCATCTCCATGGAGGCTAAGTTTCCAACTCTGCTTTTATCTTCCGGATTCGTTTTTGATTTTATTACTTTGAACTTTTTTCTTCCTTCATATCCGAAGGAATTCAAAATTCAATGCATCAATCTTGTAATCAATAAATTACTGTTCAAATATTCCTGAATACCAAAATAAGCAATCAACCTTGTTGATCCTGACCCTGATATCTTTCAGATCCTTGATTGGCCGCAAGATTCAGAAAAGTAACTAATTTTAGTAATGAGCCGGGCAGAAACTAATTAACACCAAATGCGCAAAGCAAGTAAAATGAATATATGACCTGTTTACACTTACAAACTTTACAGGAGCCCATGTTCTTTCAAATCAAAAATTAATTCAGCCATATTAGCCTTTCCCGACTTGTGTAATATGTTTCTGCGGTGTGTTTTGATCGTGTTGGGACTTAAAAATAATTTTGTGGCAATATGTTCCGTACTTATGCCCTTTTCAAGTAGTTGAAGAATGTCAAATTCCCGTTTTGAATAAATATGGCCTTTGCTCAACAATTCATCGTTAGGGAACCTGAAATTGGATATATCGTCACCCAGATACCAATGATGACCGAACTTATTCTTTTGTAACCAATCAACATTGGTGTGGAGTATAAATACAAAAACTGATTTATAGGGTATCTCACTGTAATAAATATAAAACTGAGATAATACATTAAAATAATTTCCTTTCGCATTATGAACCTGGAAACATGTTGATAATAACTCAACTCCTTCTTCTGCTAAAAAAAGCTTATGTGCGCTTTTTAATAATATATTCTTTACCAGGATGTCCCTCTTCAAATCGTTAGGGTGCAATGCCTGGTAGAAGCTTAAAGGGCTCAACTGGGCAGGTTTAACACCAAGCATCTCCATGCTTCGGCTGCTTGTAAAAAGTATGTGAAAGAGTATAAGATCACAGAAATAAAAAAACTGATCATTCTGTTTCATGATTACTTCAGCCTCCAACATAAGTGGATTAGAAGGATCAATGCCTGTAAATCCTGTTGGACCAAATTTTTCTATGAGTTGAAAGAATATCTCATACTCTCGGTTTGTCTGTATCATTCAGGAATCCGGTTGTTGGTTTATAAAGTAAAACTAAACATATTGGTTAAGAAATGCAACTCTGTGAACTTTGTACAAAAATGCAATTGGAAACTTGTTGTGATTCCAATATTTCATTTTCAATAAATGATTGTTATGCAGTGTTTTAGCAATTAATTTATTTAGCAATTTTTTTTATAATCAATTTTGGTGATCATCGAAGATAAAATGGACAACAAAGCTTCGACTCGTCTAAAATTTCTATTGGTTTTAGGTGAAATGTCTTTTAAAAATACCTCTAAATGGGTATAAGATTGTATTGTCGAATACTTATTTTTGCTTAGCATTAATGTTTATAGGGGCTGGAACGAAGTACCTGAATTACTAATTATCTTTGAATAGCCGGGCCAGGCTTTCAAATGCCTGCTGAATTGTAAGCTAAATACCAAAAGTTGCATGTCAAGCTAAAATCAGTTACAAAACCTTATGTAAATGATGTTCTGAAAACCTATGTTTTGCGATGATGATTTATTTCCGCGAAAAAGTAGTGGTAAAATGTAAATCATATTTTAAAGCTCATTGATATTTAGTCCAACAACAATTTAAATAGTTAATCATCTGATTAATTCTTATCTTTCAAAACATGCTAACAATGGTAAACATATGAAAATCCTTTTGTTTTTTATCCTTACAGGATCGTTGCTCCTCTATGGACAGGCAAATGCGCAGACAGCCGACCCCAAAACAGCAAAGCGGCCCAACATCGTGGTGATTCTTGCGGACGATATGGGCTATTCGGATATGGGGATGTTCGGCAGCGAGATTAAAACACCCAATATGGATAACCTGGCCAAAGCGGGTGTTCGTTTTACAAATTTCTATACGCATGCCAGTTGCTCCCCCACTAGGTCTATGTTATTGTCGGGGCAGGATACGCACCTCAATGGTTTGGGTGCTATGGATGAGTGGACCGCCCCCAACCAAATGGGGAAAGATGGGTATGAAGGGTATCTGAGCACCAACCTGGTTACCTTGCCTCAATTGTTGAAAGATGCAGGATACCATACCTATATGGTTGGCAAGTGGCACCTCGGTAAAGCACCGGATAAGATTCCGGCCGCCCGTGGCTTTGAAAGGGATTTTACCCTGCTTGACGGGATGGGTAGCTATTGGGACATGACCAATATGACAGCACTCAACCATACTTCTGTGTTTACAGAAGATGGAAAATACCTGACCAAACTTCCGAAAAACTATTATGCCACGAAGACTTATACGGATAAGCTGATCAATTACATTGATGAGGGGAAAAAAGATGGCAAACCCTTCTTCGCGTATGTGTCTCATCAGGCACCCCACGATCCGTACCACCTGCCCAAAGACTGGAGAAACCGCCATGTGGGTGAGTACGACAAAGGCTGGGATATGGTGCGAAAAGAACGATTGAAGAAGCAAAAAGAACTCGGCATAGTTCCGGAAAATACCCAACTCGCCGAGCGGATGTGGTACGTCCCTGATTACTCCATACTGGCACCTGCAGCCCGTGCCTTGATTGGGAAGAAAATGGAACTCTATGCCGGGTTAGTTGAAAATCTGGATTATCATATCGGAAGGTTAATTGACCACCTGAAAGAAATCGGAGAGTTTGAAAACACCATCTTTATCGTATTTGGCGACAACGGAGCAGAAGGCACCGACCTGGGCGCCATGATAGGTGGCACACCATGCACACTCAATTACCTGTATTTTGCATCCAAATGGTCCAACAATGATCCCAATGCATGGGGAGAACCGAACTCTTACGTGGGCTATGGTCCGGGCTGGGCACAGGTTTCAATGACTCCTTTCAGTCAGTACAAAGGTTGGACAGCTGAAGGCGGTATAAGGAATGCATTGGTAGTAAGTGGCCCGATCAACAAACTGCCTAAGGGCAGCATCAACCAGGGCACCATGTTTGTAGCCGACATTATGCCGACCTTGCTTGAAGTTGCCGGTACAAAATATCCCGAAAGCTTTAACGGTAAGGCACAACCCCAATTGGCGGGTAAATCCTGGCTACCTGTATTGAATGGACAAGCGGCTTCTCCGCGAACAGATAAGGATTATATTGCCTGGGAAGTTTTCGGTAACCGCGCTTTAAGGCAAGGCGACTGGAAAATACGCTGGGAGATAAAACCGATTGGTAAGTCGGATTGGGAATTGTTTAACATATCTCAGGATCCTGCCGAACGAAATGACCTGGCAGCTCAAAACCCTGATAAACTGAAAGAAATGCTGGTACTTTGGGACAAGTATGCGAAGGAAAATAATGTGATACTACCCGATCGTACTGTTTTCGAAACACTGGAAGATCAATTACCTCCAAGGTTCCCGGTGCAGGAAGGTTATCCTCCGATTATCAATATCAGACAATTTGTTCCGCCTGCAGACATGATGGCTGAACCTAAAAAATAAATCAGGTAGACTATGAAATAGCCATGAGCCAATAAATTTGCTCACCAACCGAAAAGATTATTCTCATGGCTTATTCCATCTGACCCGTAAAAAATNNAAAATTAAAAATAAACAGATGAAACCATATCTAAGAATTTTAATACTGACAACCGTAGCAATAAGTGTTGTTTTACCTGCTTCCTTATTTGCCCAGGGCGACGGTCCACGGTTTTACTGGAAGACCCTGGCAGGAATGTATGCCGTTCC
>DGQJ01000335.1:2367-2605 GCA_002389705.1 Bacteroidales bacterium UBA4417 | reverse complement strand
CAGGCTGTGGTTTACGATATGGACGATTTGAACTTTGGCATTGCCACCTGCTGCCACCCATTGCCCGGCGACGAAATTATAGCCTTTACACCCGACGGCTCGCGCTGGGTAATACACCGCACCAATTGCCCCGAAGCCATCGAATTAATGGCTCGAATGTCGTCGCGCATCATCCATGCAAACTGGAGCAACAAACACCTCAATACATACCTTGGCGGGTTAAAAATCAGCGGCTTCG
>DGQJ01000335.1:0-2286 GCA_002389705.1 Bacteroidales bacterium UBA4417 | reverse complement strand
TGAACTACATCCTGCGATGTCGGTAAAATAATGCACGGATTACAAAATATATTTTCATCTATTTTTATTAATTCTAAATAGAAATAAGAATATTTTATATTTTTACCACCAAATTCATTGCCATGATATCTGATTCAAAGAAAGTTAATTACGAAACTGTCAAGAAGTTGTTTACCGACTACCTTGAAAAGTTAGGGCATCGTAAAACTCCCGAAAGGTTTACCATACTTAAGGAGATTTATTCAACCGACGGNNATTGAGTTGCTGCTAAACTGCCATTTGGTTACCAAACATCAGTTCGGCAATAATTGCGCGCAATTCGAGAAATCGTTTAAATTTAAACAACACGACCATTTTATCGACATCGAAAGCGGTGAAGTGCTTGAGTTTTGCGATCCGCGGATCCAGGAAATAGTGGTTTCGGTCGAAAAAACACTGGGTATAAAAGTAACCCACCATTCGCTTACGCTTTTCGGAACAAAAGTAAAAACGGAGGCCGTAAATTAACGTGAATATCCTGATGTGTTAGTTCTTTTTTTCGACGCTAACCATAAATAGTTTTATCTTTGCAAACGTATAAACAGCAACCCCCCTCAGGGTTGCTTAATTTTGTGTGTAAATGAAAGTAGATGTATTGCTTGGCCTGCAATGGGGCGACGAAGGAAAAGGGAAAATAGTGGATGTGCTTACACCACAATACGATATTATTGCCAGGTTTCAGGGAGGACCAAATGCCGGCCATACCTTGCAGATTGAAGGTGATAAACACGTGCTGCATACCATTCCTTCCGGCATTTTTCATCCCGAAAAAATCAATATCATAGGCAATGGTGTTATTGCTGATCCCTTTATACTTTCCATCGAACTGGCCAAACTGGTGGCTAAAGGTGTAAATCCACGGGTAAACCTACGCATTTCGAAACGTGCACACCTCATATTACCTACCCACCGGATGCTCGATGCCGCTTACGAACAGGCCATGGGCACAGCTAAAATCGGCTCCACGCTTAAAGGTATTGGGCCGTGTTATACAGATAAAACTGCCCGTTACGGACTACGTTTCGGCGATATACTGGCTCCCGATTTCCGCGAAAAATACAACGCGCTGAAGCAACGCCATCAGAATATACTGGCATCATATCATTTCGATTTCAGATCGCAGCTTATTGATAAAATGCCTTTTGATGAATACGAAAAAAACTGGTTTGCCGCCGTTGATGAACTGAAAACCTTCCCGCTTATTGATAGCGAACTGTATATCAACAAAGCCCTGGCCGAAGGCAAAAGTGTACTTGCCGAAGGTGCACAGGGGAGTTTGCTCGATGTCGACTTTGGCTCATATCCCTATGTGACCTCATCCAATACCATTACCGCAGGCGTTTGTTCGGGGCTGGGTATACCGCCATCAGCCGTGGGTAAAGTGTTTGGCGTATTTAAAGCCTATTGCACCCGCGTGGGTAGTGGTCCGTTCCCAACAGAACTGTTTGATGCTATCGGCGAAAAAATACGCGCCAATGGTAAGGAGTTCGGGGCAACAACAGGCCGCCCGCGCCGCTGTGGCTGGCTTGATTTGCCGGCACTGCGCTACGCCATTATGCTTAATGGTGTTACCGATCTGGTGATGATGAAATCGGATGTGATGAACGATTTCGAAACCATAAATATTTGCACCGGCTACGAAGTGAATGGCGAAAATGTACAGGACCTCACTTACGAAACCCTCAGCAACCCGGTAACCCCATTATACAACACCATGCCCGGCTGGAAACAGAGCCTGGCCGGTATTGGCAGTTATGAGCAGTTGCCTGAAAAGCTGAAAATCTACACCCGCTATATTGAAGATGCCGTTGGAATTCCGGTTAAAATACTTTCGAGCGGACCCGGCAGGGAAGAAACCGTTCAGCGATAATAAAAGCACTGATTAAAATACAAAAGCCGGACCAGCATTGCCAGTCCGGCTTTTTTTGATTATTTAAATACCATTTAGTTCCTATGTTTAAATTTGTCAGATAAATACTATTAGATGAGTCATAGTCGGAAGACACCAGCCTGAATGCGTGAGCAGGCAGGGAAGTATCCTGAATTGAATTTAAGGTTTTAGTTTAAATTTTGGCTATCACCCCTCGCCGGGTCTCCCATTCGCCCCTCTTCAAGTTAAAAACAACAATTTTAAACAGACTTTTAACCGGGTAAAAATCATTTATACACCACTTCCCGCATTAGTTTTGTACCGTACATGGTGCGCATATTTACCCGGAGTTCCCTGAGTTTTTTCTGATCTTCTTC
>DGQJ01000154.1 GCA_002389705.1 Bacteroidales bacterium UBA4417 | reverse complement strand
AACGTCAGGGAAAAGGCTCATTTTTGAAAAAATCATTTTCTGCTAAATGATGAGTTTTAAGTTCTGGCTTCCATTCATTTGCCAACCAGCCTGCCAATTAACAAACTTTAAGATACCTTTCGCAAATCAGAACTTAAGCTGTTGCGTGCTTTGGCTGAGTATTTGTTTACATTACTTACCTTTGCCGTGAATTTTAAAACCCTGATGCTGAAATTTCGATTCTACATAATTGCTGTTTTAACTCTGGTGATCATGCTTTTGCAATCACCAGGCCTGATGGCTCAACGCATGCGTATACAGATGAATGCCGGCGAACTAAGGCATTCGAGCAGCATGGGCGATATGACCCGTGCGTTAAATAACCCGGTTTTTGAACACGAGGGTGCTTACCTGTATTGCGACAGTGCCTGGCTGTACGAAAAAACCAATACGCTCGAATGTTATGGCAATGTGCGTATCAAATCGAGCGACACGCTAAATTTATATGGTAAATTTCTGCATTACGACGGCAATACCAAAATGGCTACCGTGCGCGAAAATGTCCGCCTGGTTGATAAACAGACAACCTTAACTACCGATGTAATGCTTTTCGACCGGAACACAGGTATTGCCAGTTATACGACAGGAGGCAAAATGGTGAACGGCGACAATGTGCTCACCAGCCAAAGGTGTTTTTATCATACCAATCAGAAACTGATGTATTTCAGGGACGACGTTGTGCTTACTAATCCTGAGTATAAAATTAATTGCGATACATTGAAATACAACACGGTGTCGCGCATCAGTTACTTTCTCGGGCCAACCATACTCAAAGGCAAAGACAATTACCTGTATTGCGAAGATGGCGAATATGATCGTACCACCAGTAAATCGCGTTTCAGCCTAAATGCCTTGCTGGTGGATGATAACCGCAGGTTAACCGGCGACAGCCTGTATTATAACGAAAAAACCAAATATGGTAAAGCCGTTAACAACGTGGTGATGACTGATACCGTTCAGGACGTTGTAATTAAGGGCAATTTTGCCGAATACTGGAAAACCAAGGGCTACAGCCTGTTTACCAGCCATGCTGTAGCCATCATGGGCGATAAGCAGGATACTCTTTACCTGCATGCCGACACCCTGAAAGCTACTTTCGACACGACCAAAAACGAAACCAAAAACTTATTTGCCTACCACAATACCAGGTTTTACCGCAACGATATACAAGGTGCCTGCGACTCGCTTAATTTCAGTTTCGCCGATTCACTCATCAACATGTATCGTAATCCCGTGCTGTGGTCGGATAAAAACCAGCTTACAGCCGATACTATCCGTATACTAACCGGAAAAAACGCTATTAAGAAAATTTATATGTACAGCACAGCGTTTATTGTCTCGAAGGATACCACGGATAGCTTTAACCAGATCAGGGGCAAAAATATGGTTGGGAACCTGGTGAACAATGAATTACGAAGCATTGATGTGGTTGGCAATGCCGAAACTGTGTATTTTGTACGTGAGGACGACAAAGCACTGATTGGTGTAAATAAAGCTGCCGGGAGCAAAATGAGGCTTTATGTGAACAACAGTAAAATTGAACGGATTGTTTACTATGACAAGCCTGCGGGTAATATGTTCCCCGTGAAATCTGTGGCTGAAGATCAGCGTAAGCTCAAAGGCTTCAGCTGGCGCGACCTGGTGAGGCCATTGAATAAAGATGATATTTTCAGGAAATCGGAATTCAAAATAGAGTCGCCCGACAAATCAAAAGAGCAACCTAAAACCGGATCAGCGGCTCCGGAACCTGATAAAAAATAAGAGACTGTTTACATTTGTTAAATACGAGTTGAAAAGAAGACGGAAGACAGGAGTCCGAAGTCCGAAGTAAGGAAAGTCAGGGCAATCACCTTTCACCCCATCGCCCCTCTGAAAGTTAAAAACCACAATTTTAACAGGATCTAAGATACTTATTCGTTTAAAGCATTGATAAAATCAGCAACAGTGATACAGAACAAAAAAAAAGCGGTGCTGTAAATTGTTACTGCACCGCTTTTTAAATTTAGGCTTTGGGAGTTTTAGTAAGCAAACAATGGGAATTCGCTCATCATTTCATTTACCTGTGTGCGTACTTTGGTGATAACTTCTTCATTCTCGTGGTTAGCAATCACGGTATCAACCAGGTCGACAATTACCGGCATATGCTCTTCTTTCAGGCCGCGGGTAGTGATGGCTGGTGTACCAACACGTATACCTGAGGTGGTGAATGGCGTACGGCTGTCGAAAGGAACCATATTCTTATTCAGTGTGATATCAGCTTTAACAAGCAGGTTTTCAACCATTTTACCGGTAATGTCAGGATATTTTGTGCGCAGGTCGATCAGCATCAGGTGATTGTCGGTGCCTCCCGAAATTACTTTATATCCTTTATCGGTAAATGCTTTCGACATCACCTGGGCGTTTTTCTTAACCTGCATGGCGTAATCCATAAACTCTTCCGAAAGTGCTTCGCCGAATGCAACAGCTTTGGCTGCAATTACATGTTCCAGCGGACCGCCCTGTATACCTGGGAATACAGCACTGTCGAGCATAGCCGACATCATTTTGGGCTCGCCTTTTGGAGTTTTCAATCCCCATGGGTTTTCGAAATCCTTGCCCATGATAATAAGTCCGCCACGTGGTCCACGCAGGGTTTTGTGTGTAGTTGTGGTGATAATATGGCAATATGGAACCGGGTCGTTCAGTAATCCGCGAGCGATTAAGCCAGCAGGATGGGCAATATCAGCCATAAGCAATGCACCTACTTTATCTGCAATCTGGCGCATACGTTTGTAATCCCAGTCGCGGCTGTAGGCCGAAGCGCCGGCAATAATTAGTTTTGGCTTCCCTGCAACTGCAGCAGCTTCCATTTTGTCATAATCGATGGTGCCTGTTTCTTCCTCAACGCCATACGCAATCGGGTTGTAGAGAATTCCTGAAGAGTTTACTGGTGATCCGTGCGATAAGTGGCCGCCATGCGAAAGGTTAAGCCCCATAAAAGTGTCGCCGGGTTTCAGAATGGTCATCAGCACGGCCATGTTGGCCTGGGCACCTGAGTGCGGTTGTACATTGGCCCATTCGGCTCCAAATAGCGCTTTTGCCCTGTCGATGGCAATTTGTTCGGTTTGATCCACTACCTGGCAGCCACCATAGTACCTGCGCCCCGGGTAACCTTCGGCGTACTTGTTGGTGAGTACCGATCCCATGGCTTTAAGAACCTGCTCGCTTACAAAATTCTCTGAAGCAATCAGTTCAATACCGTGCATCTGCCGGTTTTGTTCATCGTGGATGAGGTCGAAAATAATTTTGTCTTTTTTCATTTTTTTATATGTAGTGTGTTGTAAACAAATAGTTTAAACCACGCGGTTTTTAGCTGCGGCAAAGGTATAAATTAAGATGAAATAGCCAATACCTGCACCCTACATTAACATAATAAATTTGTTGGCGATCTGCTGCTTGTAGTTTATCCCACCCCGGCTTCCTATCACCTGGATTATTGCCTTCCAGCAGTAATGTATCATATTGACGGTATAGTGTTGCATACAGCAGTTCAGGTAACAGTTGCTTCAAATTTTACAGATACGTTGTTCCGGTATTTATAACTTGTTTAAATAAGTTCTTTTGAGGTTTTTTTATGAGTGTAAATCATCAATTTTTAAATTTTTTTATAGATTTGCATATCACTTCCTCCCGTAATGTCAATCCCTAAATTGTTGGATATGAAATATGTAAAAACTTTCAGGGCGAATAATGTCGCAGAACTTGAAGATGACGAAATCAGGGAAAAAGAATACCTGCACCAGTCGACCGAATATAACGATGCAGGGAACCCTATTGAAGCAATTACCTATAATCCTGACGGTTCGGTAGAACATATTTACAAATATCAGTACAATGGCGAAGGAAAAGTTGAACATGAACTGCTGTTCGAGGGCGATGGCGAATTAACGCAGCACCGAAGCATGGAGTATAATGCCGACGGACAGGTTACCAAGGAATCCATTCATTATCTGGATGGTTCGGCTGATGAATTGATTTTTACATACGATCAGTCGAGGAGGCTTATCAGCCGCAGGAGTATTGACAGCGATGGTGAAACCGGCAACTACCTGGCGAACGTGTACGATGGAGAACTGCTTGTTTCGGAAACCGAGTACGATATCGCCGGCGAGATTATTACCCAGCGCAGGATTATATACAGCGAAGATGGAAATATTACCGAAGAAGTGTTTATTACTCCCGAGGAAAATTATCATATCGTGTACAACTACGACGATGCCGGCACAGCCTCCGTTCGCCGCCGTTACAATGCCGACAAACACCTGATGGAACGCAATACTTTTACCTACGATTCCGAAGGCCGTTTATCCGAATCAATGGAAGAAACTTCATCGGGTATTGAAATTACTTATACAAATTATGATGCAGCAGGCAATGTTATTCTTCAGGAAGAAAAAACCGAAGATGGTGAACTGCTGAGCCGGATTGAACGTACCTGGGACGAATCGAACCGGCCGCTGACCACCACGGTGCTTATGCAACGCCCCGGACAGCATCTGCCACAACATTACCGTATCCGTATTCAATACGATTAGATGGAGGCTTCCTCAGCTTCATAATCGAATAGGAAAGGAATAGTTTATTTTTCTTTTATTGACTATCGGGAATCATAAATAAGTAATTATTTGGTAAACAGAATGTACCGCTCCGCCTGTCGGCACCTCCCCTAAATTAGGGGAGGCAGATTTTAACGAACGGAACTACAATCTGATAAATTAGCACAAACCAGCCCCCTCTCTAATTTTAGGGAGGATTGGGGTGGGTACATTAAATAAAAGAACTGTTTATTAATGATTCACGATACTCATTTTTCTTTTTGTTCTTCTGCTTCGGCCTGGGCCAGGTATTGCGAAAGCAAAACAGGTTTATGTACCGATGCCCAAGCTGCAGTAACTATGTATTGTTGCTGCATGTTATTAAAGTTTAATAAAGGAAAATTCTCTTCAAAATCGGGGATATATACAAAGGTGCGCGAGGCCAGGTCGGGATAATTCTTTTGCAGTTCTTTCATGCTTTTTAAAAATCCGTTTTTGGCCATTCCCTCAAACCACAATCCTAATTTGCCCGACAACCTCGATTCGTTTAAATCGAAATTCTGCAGTTCTTCATTCATATTGGGTTTAGTATCACTCTTCCTGCTCACTATAATCAGCGTATCAACCCCGCTATGCCTGAACTTTTCGAATTGTAAAACAGCTGTGTAGGGGAGGTGGTCGTCAGCAAGGCCCCCGTCAATAAAAGCAGATCTGGGTAAGCCCGACGAATCGTTAAATTTTGCCGGTGGAAAGAAGAGTGGGATAGCCGATGTGGCCATCAGCGCTTCTACCAGATCAATTTCAGGATTACTTTCCTGGTTTATCTTTATGTTGCTCAGCCGGTATGTATCTGTATGCGGCGGTAAGGCCGAAATATCGGAAACTGATATTGCACTGTTCACCGGCAAGTCGCCCATGCGCCTGTAGCCCAGGCTGTCGTTTACAACCTGTACGAGCAGGTTCCTGAAAGGGTTCACATTTACCGGCAACGATCTTTGGTTTCGGACAAATATGTTCTCATCCGTGAGTTTGAACAGGATAGACTGGTAACGCTCCCAGGTGAATTTTTTATCCAGGATAGAATTCAAAACAACTGCATTCAACGCGCCCGAACTTGATCCGGAAATAAAACAAACATTAGTCAGCCACCCGGTCCTGTCGAGTTGCTGAAGCAAGGCGGCTTCCTGTGCTATGCGTGCTGCGGCACCTGTAATCACAATTGCAGTACCACTGCATTTTGCGTAGCTGCTATCTGGCAGTTTTTCAGGATTTGCCTTGCTGTTTTCAATCACTAAACCAATGTATATCAACATCAGCAAAAGTGCAGCCGAAAATACGACCCGTTTAATCTTTCGCATGGTTATTTATATTGAAAATCAGGATTTTGACCTGCGTGCTCCACGGCATTACAAATATATGAAATCATGATATGAAATCCAAACCGCCGGGCTTGCCAAACACTTCAATTTTCTTTCAGGTCTGCAAATTAAAGGCAACTTGCTTCCCTGGATTTCATAAAAAGCTGTTCAGATTTAAATAAACGTGAAGCTAAAATTATTTTATACTGTTTGCTGAATCAGTCATTTTTTACCAGAAAGTAAATAGAAGCTATATAAATGCTTGAAATACTGGTAAATTATTGCTTTGAAATGAATGCCCGGGAAGTTTTTGCAAAAATAATTCCGAAAAAAGTATGACCTTTTTGCAATTTTTGGATAAAGTTTGCAAACCAACCACTTTTACCATCTTTATCATGCCCTGTTCGTGCAGGGCGCGGAATCATTTTATCTATGAAGCATATCTGCCTATACGCTACCCTGGTATTTATTATTTTTAGCTCTGCTAACCTAAAAGCCCAGACCAAAACATATTACACTCACAAACTCCCCGGTAAAGCGCCCGTTATTGACGGGATGATGGATGATAAGGCCTGGGAGGCAGTCGACTGGGCCGGAGACTTTATTCAGCGTGAGCCTAACGATGGTGCCCAGCCTTCGCAGCCTACAAAATTCAAGTTACTTTTCGACGATAACAACCTTTATGTGCTGATCCGTGCGCTCGATTCAGTGCCTGGAGAAATTGTACGCAGGCTCTCGCGCCGCGATAAGGAGGATGGCGACTGGCTGGCTGTGTCTGTCGACAGTTATGCCGACAAGCAGACTGCTTTTACCTTCGGTATTACCTCGGCAGGGGTGAAGTTCGATTTTATGTTGGTTAACGATAATGTAAACGATCCAAGCTGGGATGCTTTGTATTTTGCAACCACCAGTATCGATGCGTTGGGATGGACCGCCGAAATGCGTATCCCGCTGTCGCAGCTTCGTTTTGCCAAACTCGATCACCATACCTGGGGAATTAATATTTATCGGTATATTTATCGTAAGCAGGAGCTTTCGCTTTGGCAGCCCATACCAATAACTGCACCAGGCCTGGTAAGCCTTTATGGAAATTTACAGGGACTCGGCGGCATAAAGCCCCGGCGCGACATCGAATTACTGCCTTATGCTTATACCAAAGCAACTTATGACCAGAAAGAAGAAGGCAATCCCTTCCAAACAGGTCAGAAATATAAAGCCACGGCTGGTATTGATGGTAAAGTAGCGGTAACCAACGACCTCACGCTTAATTTTACAATAAATCCTGATTTCGGACAGGTTGAGGCCGATCCTGCAGTGGTTAACCTTACGGCTTTCGAAACATTTTATCCGGAGAAACGCCCGTTTTTTATCGAAGGAAAAAATATTTTCACATTTAAGCTTACCGGTGCTGATAGCGAAAATAATATGAATATGCCATTTTACTCGCGCCGCATCGGGCGGGCCCCGCAATATAATATTAACCCCGATTCGGGAATTTATGTTTCAGCCCCCGAACAAACTGCTATTCTGGGTTCGTTCAAATTATCCGGTAAAACCAAAAAAGGACTTTCAATCGGTATCATTGAGTCGGTTACCCGAAACGAAAAAGCTACCATCGATTCTGCCGGATACCGGCATGAATTGGGCGTTGAACCACTTACCAATTACCTGATTGCCAGGTTATCGCAGGATTTCAATAAAGGAACCACCACTGTCGGAGGCATTTTTACGGCAACTAACCGATCGATAAAGGAACCCCAGCTTGAATTCCTGGCTGATGCCGCTTATACCGGGGGACTGAATGCTATTCATTTCTGGAAAAATAAAACCTATTACCTTTCGGGCCGCGCCATGTTTTCGGCCGTTTATGGAAGTGAAACTGCTATTACAACGCTTCAGCGCTCGCCGGTGCGCTATTACCAACGCCCCGATAACGATCATGTAACTTACGATCCTACCCGCACTTCGCTTAACGGGTATGGCGGAACAGCCGAATTTGGTAAAACCGGCACAGGCAACTGGCAATATATGACTTATGTTACTTTCCGGTCGCCCGGGCTCGAATTTAACGATGCAGGCTACCTGAGGCAAGCTGACGAAATACAGCAGTTGTTCTGGGTTCGCTACCGGAAATTCAAGCCTTTCAGTGTTTTCAGGTGGGCATCGGCAAATTTTACCGAGTATTATACCTGGGATTTTGGTGGCGATAATATTAACAAGGGCATCGACCTGAATGCCAATGGGCAGTTTAAAAACTACTATACCTCGGGTGTCGGGTTTAATTATGCCGGCAGTACGCTGGCCCGTGGCGAATTGTGGGGCGGACCAGCCTTACTGCTTCCGCCGGTTACCAATTTCAGCGCTTATGCCGAAACTGACAGCCGCCGTAAACTGGTGTTCCGTTTTACAACTTCTCATTATTACGGGCAGCAGGATTATTATTTCAGCCACAAGTATGCCCTCGAAATAACTTATAAGCCGCTGAATACACTTTTTATCTCGCTCATTCCGCAGTACACCAAAGCGTTCAACGAATTACAGTATGTCGATCAAACTTACTATAACAACGATCCGCGTTACATTATGGCCAGCCTTCGCCGCGATGTTTTTGATCTTTCCATGCGGGTTAACGTAAGCTTTACACCCGAGCTCTCCCTGCAATATTATGCCCAGCCGTATGTTTTTGTTGGTAAATATGATGATTACAAACGAATTACCGAACCCCGGGCCGAAGAATATACCAACAGGTTTTACACCTATACTCCCGATGAGATTTCATACAATGATGCATGGAAAGCTTACCTGGTTGATGAAAACCACGATGGCGAGACGGATTACGGATTTTACAAGCCCGACTTCCACTTCCTGCAATTCAGGTCGAATATGGTGTTGCGATGGGAGTATAAAACAGGCTCATCCTTATACCTGGTTTGGTCGCAGGGCCGAAACGATATACAGGAGGATGCTGAAGATTCATTTGGCGCGTATTTCAAAGATATGCGCGAAATACATCCCCGCAATGATATCATGCTGAAGGTTTCTTACCTGTTGATATTTTAATGCACATATTCCGAAAGCCATCCTGTTGAAATAGGATTGCGATTTCATTCCCGGATTAGTTTTATTTTATAAATATTTGATATTTAGCAATTAAGCCTTTGTTTGACTGAATGAATTTCGCTTCAGCTGGTTTTACCGATTTGTTTTCATGTTTTAGCGAATATTCGTACAGGTAGGCAGAATTTGCATATCGCAGTGCGGTATTATATATTGAAAAATCGCTAAAATGTACTTATTTTGTAACAATTCGGCAATTTCCCCGTCATAATCCCAAACTCAAATATGTTCCGACTGATACTTTTTCTGCTTCTTATTGCAATCCCTTTCTTCTCATTCGCTCAAAATAAAAGCTACACTACTCAAAAACTAACTACAGGAGCACCTGATATTGATGGCAAATTCGATGATGAATGCTGGAAACAGGCAACTTGGGAAGGCAATTTCACGCAGTATGAGCCGTACGAAGATTCTTCGCCCAGCCAGAAAACGGATTTTGCCATTTTATACGACGATAACAACCTTTATATTGCTATAAAAGCTTTCGATACCGAGCCTGATAAAATTAACAAACGTCTTTCGCGACGCGATGATGATGATGGCGACCGTGTCGGAATTGTAATCGACAGTTATGAAGACAAGCTTACCGGTTTCGGATTTTTTGTTACGGCTGTCGGCTCGAAAGTGGATGTTATTTATACCAACGACAACAACGAAGACAACAGTTGGGATCCGATCTGGTACGTAAAAACGACCTTAGATGCCGAAGGCTGGAATGCCGAAATGCGTATTCCGCTTTCACAACTCCGTTTCACAAAAAAGGACCGGTACGAATGGGGATTTGACGTTGTCCGGTTTGTATTTCGTAAAAACGAAATGTCGTTGTGGAAGCCATTGCACAAGAGTTCTAATAAGTTGGTGAGCGATTTTGGTGTTCTGGAAGGCATACACGACATTTCGCCAAAAAAAGACATTGAACTTTTCCCATTTGCCCTGGGAAAGATTACCCGCGACGAAAAAGAAGAAGGAAATCCGTTTGCAACCGGGAAAGACCAAAGCGCTTCAGCTGGGTTGGATGGGAAAATTGCCATTACCAACGACCTGACATTGAATTTTACAGTAAATCCCGATTTCGGGCAGGTAGAAGCCGACCCTTCCCAGGTTAACCTTTCGGCATTTGAGTCGTTTTACCCTGAGAAACGCCCGTTCTTTATCGAAGGCCGCAATATTTTCAATTTCAGGATGACATCCGGCGATGGTGATGGTTCCAGCACAGGCATGTTTTATTCGCGCCGTATCGGACGATCACCCCATTTTTCGCCCGACCTGAACGACGGTGAATATGCAAAAGTGCCTGAAAATACATCTATCCTGGGCGCTTTTAAGCTTTCAGGTAAAACCCGGAAGGGAACCTCCATCGGGATTCTGGAATCGTTTACACAGCGCGAAAATGCTGATCTTTACCGGGGAGATACCATGAGTAATTACCCGGTTGAACCTTTCACCAACTATATGGTAGCCCGGGTTGAGCAGGATATTGATAAAGGTAATACCGTGATAGGCGGCTTATTTACAGCCACCAACAGGGATATAAACAGCGAGAATTTTATTACATTGCCCAAAGCTGCCTATACCGGCGGCGTAAACATGACCCGTTACTGGGATAACAAAAACTACTTTTTCACCTTCAGGGGCATTTTTAGCAGCATTTATGGAACGAAGGAATCGATAACCGAACTTCAAACCTTGTCAACGCACAACTTCCAGCGTCCGGATGCCGGTCATGTGGA
>DGQJ01000005.1:2962-3311 GCA_002389705.1 Bacteroidales bacterium UBA4417 | reverse complement strand
CTATGCTTCGAAGGGTATTTACAATGTCAGGCTCACTGCCATAGCCCAGAATGGTTGCCAGGATGAAGCCATTCGCACCGTGCAGGTGTATGGCCCCCCGACAGCCGATTTCAGTTACTCGGCATCAGCCTGCGAAAATGGAAATGTCGAATTCCAGAATGCCTCTTACAGCACACAGTCGAACATCGTGTCCTCTTCGTGGCTGTTCGAACCAAACAGTACATCCAACCTCTTTAATCCTTCCTATGTTTTTTATACTACCGATTCGTGTTACAACGTACGCCTTATTGTAAAAGACTTAAGGGGATGTATCGATACAGTTGTGAAACCTGTCTGCGTTCCTGCCGAT
>DGQJ01000005.1:0-2877 GCA_002389705.1 Bacteroidales bacterium UBA4417 | reverse complement strand
GCCCAAATCGGGTTCACTGGTTAAGTTCAATTGGGATTTTGGCGATGCAGCCTCGGGTGCAAAAAATACCTCAACCCTCAAAATGCCTTCGCATTATTACGCGAAAACCGGAACTTATACTGTAAGCCTCGAAGCAACAGACGAGAACAACTGCGTTAAAACCATTTATAAAAACATCACCATCAATCCGCTGCCTGTACCGGTATTTACTTACACAACAGGCATCTGCGACAGCACCATTTACTTTAACGAAAGCTCAACCGGTAATGGCAGCAGCATCAGCAAGTGGATATGGAGCTTTGGCGATGGGGTAACTACAACTGTTACAGCGCCGTCGACCCCTGATGTTTCGCACCTGTACCCGGCCCCGGGAATATACGATGTATCGCTTACCGTGGTAAACCAAAACGGATGTTCGAAAACGTTTACCAACCCCGGCATAGTTCTGAATCCCTGTTTAAATGCCTCGTTCGAGCTGCGCAATACCAAGGTTTGCCAGAATAATAACATTTCGTTCCTGAATACCAGTTTCAGCTCGCTACCGTCGAATATTTGGTACTGGGATTTTGGTGATGGCTCCCGTTCAACGTTCGATATCAACATCAACCTGGTAAACCACAAATTTAAAGCGCCAGGNNGTGGTTTCGGCTTTTGTTAGCGGTCGCAGGGTAACTGATACTACTTACATGATTGTAAATGTAAGCCCTTCGCCAAAACCCGATTTTACTACTGGCATGGTTTGCAACAAGCAACTTGCCACCTTTACCAACACCACATCGGGAAGCGGCGCTAAAATTGTTGGTTACAACTGGTCGTTTGGAGAATCTAAATCAGCTCCCAATGATACTACCAGTGTAAAAGATCCCACCCATATGTACCTGGCGCCTGGTTCCTACGAAGTAATGCTTACCGCTAAAAATGACATCGGGTGTTCGGATTCAATCCGCAAAATAATAGTTATAAATGGTTTGCCTGCCGCCAATTTTAAAACCACCTTATCGTGTGCTGGCCAGGCTACGGTATTTACCGATCTTTCCACTAAAGCCGGTGCACCCATCACGACATGGAACTGGACATTTTACGACAACATGGGCATAGTAGGAGGGAAGGACCTTCAAAACCCGGATTATGTTTTCAAGAAACCCGGAGAGTACATGGTGCACCTTCGCGTAGTTGATGCCTATGGATGCCGCGACTCCATCAGCAAATATATTTCAACCTGGGATGTACCTGTGAGTAATTTTTCAATGAAGGAAAACTACGACGACGAGCAGGGACAACTCCAGTTTACTAATGGATCAAGAGATGCTACCCGCTACCACTGGACGTTTGGTAATGGCGACGATTCGTATGCCGAACAACCTGTGTATGCCTATAAAGATGAAGGGTCCTACAAAATTTCGCTGGTTGCCTACAACAGCAATGGTTGTTCGGATACCATGAGCACAAACTATAATTTCATGATCAAGGGCTTGTTCATCCCGAATGCCTTTTCGCCCCAAAACCCGATAGAGGCCGTCAGGCTTTTGAAACCGGTAGGGATTCACCTGCAGGAATACCGTTTCGAAGTGTACGACAGGTGGGGAAACCTGTTGTGGTGGACTGATAAACTCGATAGCAACGGTTGCCCGACCGAAGGCTGGGATGGAATGTATAAAGATAAAATGATGCCTTCAGGCGTATACCCATGGCGGGCCACAGGCGTGTTTATGGACGGAAGTATCTGGCAGGCCGAAAACATCGGCAACAGCGACCATTTACCCAAGTACAGGGTCGGCACATCAACTATGATGAAGTAAATCAACACACTATAAAAAAAAGCGCTCATCAGGCGCTTTTTTTATTTACAACTTGGGCTGCAGGGCAATGTGCAGCCTAAAAAAGGCTTTTCTTTCCCTTGCCACCCAGCAATCCACCCAGTAATCCCCGAACCAGGGCACGACCAATCTGTCCGCCAATCTGTGAAGTAACACTGCGGCCCACCGCTTTTGTGAGGCTCCCGAAAACATCAGCACCGGATGATTTTGCGTTTTCTTTTTCCATACGCGCTTCGGCTTTGGCACGTTCGGCCTGCGCTTTGGCTAAAGCTTCCTGTTCCTTTTGTTGCTGCAGCAGTTGCGCCTGGTTGTTGAGCCGCGCCTGCAGAATTTCGAATGCTGATTCGCGGTCCATCTCCCGTTCGTATACTCCGGCTACCAGCGACCTGCGCATCAGCGCCGACCGTTCTTCGGGCGTGATGGGTCCGATCTGGGCCTGTGGAGGCAGTATCTTTGCTTTCTCAACCATCGAAGGAATCCCTTTATCATCGAGGAACGAAACCAGGGCTTCACCCACACCCAGTTCCGAAATCACTTTTTCGACATCCAGCGCCGGGTTTGGCCTGAAAGTTTCAGCCGCTGTTTTCACGGCTTTCTGATCGCGTGGCGTAAATGCCCGCAAGGCATGCTGTATCTTGTTACCCAGTTGCCCCAGTATGGTATCCGGGATATCGATCGGATTTTGCGTTATAAAATAAATGCCTACGCCCTTAGAGCGGATCAGGCGTACCACCTGTTCAATCTTTTCAACCACCACCCTGGGTGCATCAGCAAAGAGCAGATGTGCTTCGTCGAAGAAAAAGACAAGTTTTGGCTTATCCATATCGCCTACCTCGGGCAGGCGCTCGAACAACTCCGACATGAGGTACAGCAGCAGCGTTGAGTATGTGCGCGGCGACATCATCAGTTTGTCCGCTGCCAGGATGTTTATTACGCCCCGCCCATCCGAGTCGGTCTGTATAAAATCCATGATATCAATGGCCGGTTCACTGAAAAACTTATCCGCGTTTTGTTCCTCCAGCGAAATAAGCTCCCGCTGAATGGCCCCGATGCTGGCAGC
>DGQJ01000400.1 GCA_002389705.1 Bacteroidales bacterium UBA4417 | reverse complement strand
GCACGAGAAAGGCGCTTTTACCGGGGCCATTGCCCAACGCACCGGGAAGTTCGAGGAAGCCAACAACGGAACCTTGTTTCTCGACGAAATATCCGAAATGGATCTGAATATGCAGAGCAAAATGCTGCGTGTATTGCAGGAACGGGAGATTATCAGGGTAGGATCCAATAAGGTGGTAAAAATTGATGTGCGCATTATTACAGCCTCCAATAAGGACCTGGCCGCCTTAGTTAAAGAGGGAAGCTTCCGGATGGATTTATATTATCGACTTATGGGTTTACCGATAAACCTGCCTCCATTGCGCGA
Source organism: Bacteroidales bacterium UBA4417 (assembly GCA_002389705.1). Lineage (GTDB taxonomy): Bacteria > Bacteroidota > Bacteroidia > Bacteroidales > UBA4417 > UBA4417. Next base: position 4,574 of record DGQJ01000400.1, on the reverse strand, counting down.
AAGAGGCAGCGATATTTTGCTGCTGGCCAACCATTTCGTGAAGATGTTCTGCAAGGAAAACCGCATGCCCTTAAAGACTTTATCATCGCAGGCACAGAAAAAAATTCTTTCGTACAGGTTTCCAGGTAATATCCGTGAACTGAAATCCATCATCGAACTGTCGGTTATTCTCTCGGAAGGTGATACAATTATGCCCGATGATCTGCAGATACAATCGGCGCAGGAAACCAGTAATATTTTCGATCAGGAACTTACCATGGAAGAGTACAATGTAAAAATACTGGCCCATTTTCTGAAATTATACAATAAAAATGCCATACAGGTTGCCAACAAGCTGGACATCAGCAGAGCCACCGTGTACAGGATGATTAGTAAATATAACCTATAAACCGAATGGGTTTTTAGATGAAATGCTCCGGTGCCGTACGCTGCCGGAGCTTTTTTTATGCAATATTTCTTGCAATTCAGGTATTACTTTTTTGTGTCACGAACATTAATAAATGTCGGGGAGCATACTGTCCGCATGTTATTAGGTCTTTTTCGGATACTGTAACACCGGGCTCATCACCGAAAAAATACCTGTCCTTACTCATGGCAAACTCAATGGAACTGAACAGCAACACAGATGGACTTTTGCTTAGCTTATCGCTAACTATCGGATCAAGTACCGGTAGCGAGCTGCTGAGTAAGGCACTTCCGCGGCTGGTTGCTGAGCTGAAGTGCGATGCCGTTGTATTTAAATACACTACCGAAACCGACGCTTCCCTGAAATTTGCCGAAGGATTTACAGATGCCGACCTGCAAAACCTGCAACAGCAGGTTAACGGGCTATCAGCAGACGTATTGGTCAAAAGTCCTTTTTCTGAAATAAAATTTAACAATCAGTCCTTACATATATTCCTGCTGGATGGCTACGGCTTATTGCTGATGCATTTCCATCAACTTCCGGAGCCCGGATTTATAGAGAAATTTTTACCCTTAACAATGCTCCTGGCCAATGCACTTTGCCTTTCCGAAAAAATGGTCTGGTTGCAACAGGAAAACGAAAAGTACTGCCATGAACACAGAATGTTTCATGACATTATTCAAAATATTCCTGATCCTGTGTATGTAAAAGACAAAGAAGGAAGAAAAATATTTTTGAATAAAGCTGAAGCCAGACTCCTGGGGATAGATGATATATCCGAAGTACTTGGAAAAAAAGATTCGGACTTTTATCCCGAAGAGATAGCCCGCAAAACTGAAGAAGAAGACCAGGCTATCATTAAATCAGGTAAGCCTTTAATACATCGCGACGGCAAGCTTACTACCCAGCACGGCAAACAATTGTGGCTGCAGGGAACCAAGCTCCCGCATTTCGACGAAAACGGAAATGTGTCGGGGATTATTGGCATAAGTAACGATATCTCCGAACGTAAAGAAACTGAAGAAAAGTTAAAAAAACTACTGGTACTTCAAAACCTGCTCACCCACCTGGCTACTGAATTTATAAATATGCCGGTTGAGAACAGCAACGAAGCCATAAACCGCCTGCTTACTGCCATAGGCGAAGGAAACGATACTGACCGTGTTTTTGTTTTCGAATACGATTTTGCGAACGGGTTTATGACAAATACCTTTGAGTGGTGTGGCAAAGATGTTTCGCACGAAAAGGCAAACCTGCAACAAATTCCTGCCCGGTTTGTATCAGCATGGGTAGATGCGCATAAAAAAGGAGAAATGTACAGCATTGAGGATGTAAGTAAGCTGGATAAAACCGATCCCCAGTATGCTATCCTCAGGTTACAGGGAATTAAATCATTTACCAGCATCCCATTAATGCTGCATGGCGAATGTTTTGGTTTTGTTGGTTTTAATACGGTAAAAACCGTTAAACAATGGAGCACAGGCGAAATTATTTTCCTGCAGGTACTTGCCGACCTGCTGTGCAATGTAACTGACCGCAAGCGCAAGGAGGAAGCGCTGCGCAACCGTGAAGCCTCCTTAAAAGCTATTTTCAATAATGTGCCTTTCCAGATGTGGCTGAAAGATGCTGATAGCAAGTATATAGCAGTAAACCAGCCTTTCATGGACTACTTTAGCATTACTTCGGAAGAGGAAATTGTTGGCCGCGATGCCATGGATATATGGCATAATGAAGTGGGTCAGCATTTTATGGAGCAGGATAAACTGGTGATGCAACAGCGCAATATCAGCAGTGTGGAAGAACTCCTCGATTTTAAACATAAGTCGGTATGGTTCGAGATTTTCCGCGCACCAATCGTAGATCAGAATGGGCAAGTATTGGGTACTACCGGTATTGCCAGGGATATAACCAGTCGTAAACAGGCCGATAAAGCCTTGCAGCAGGCCGTTGAAACTGCCCAGGCTGCAACCGAGGCCAAAAGTAAATACCTGGCCATCATGAGCCACGAGATCAGGAACCCGCTGAATGCCGTGGTTGGCATGGTACGTATGCTGTACGAAGCAGGTATTGAAGGTCCGAACCGTAAACTGGTCGAAAATATTAAAACATCGTCGGATCATCTGCTGATGATTGTGAACGACATACTCGATTTTTCGAAAATTGAGGCTGGTGACATGGTTCTCGAACAGGCAAACTTCAGCATTCACGATGTGGTTAAAAGGGTGTTCAACTCCCATGTTTATATAGCTAACGATAAAAAAATAGACCTGAACTTTACAATCGACGAAAAACTAGTTAAAACCCATATTGGCGATCCGCTCAGGCTTCAGCAGGTTTTGAGTAACCTGTTAAGTAATGCTATTAAATTTACTTCCCAGGGTCATATTAATATCCGCTGCGAACTGCTGGGCACCAACGGACAGAATGACCGTCTCCGGTTCGAAGTAATTGATACAGGTATTGGGATAAGTGCCGAAAGACAGCAGCTGATTTTTGAAAGCTTTAAGCAGGAGGACAGTACTATTTCGAGAACTTATGGAGGTTCAGGCCTCGGGTTGGCCATCAGCAAACAGATTGTAGAGCTCATGGGTGGTGAGTTAAAAGTTGAAAGTGCCAAAAACGAAGGAAGCCGTTTCCATTTTACAATAAATTTACCTGTAGCTGAAGTCAGTTCAACTCAAAGCGCCATGGCACAGCAAAATAACGGGGATATTTCCCTGAGTGATTATAGGGTTTTGCTGGTTGAAGACAATAAGCTTAACCAGGTGTTAGCTACTACCATCATCGAAAAATGGGGAGCCCGTGTGGTTGTGGCCGGAAATGGTCAACAGGCACTCGATCTGCTAGCAAAAGATACTTTTGATATTATCCTTATGGATATCCAGATGCCGGTTATGGATGGGATGACCGCCAGCAGACTTATACGCGAAAAGCTCAAAATCACCACGCCTATACTCGCTCTTTCGGCCAACGTAATTAAAGGGATTGTTGAAAAATGCCAGGAAGCAGGTATGCAAGGTTATATTTCAAAGCCATTCGATTCGGACGATCTGTACCGGAAGATAGTACTTCATGCCCCCAATACCGGCAATATAGTCGGGAAACCCGAAGAAATGCTTGAGCCGGACCTGGTATTGGCTGATGTGTCGCGCCTTGAAAAAATGATAGGTTCCGATCCCGAACAGCTCAATATCATGATTAATAAATTTTTGATGATTACGCCTTCGTACCTGGCGGAGTTAAATGATGCCCTGGCTTTAAATGATATTGACGCTGTTGCTGCGTCCGCGCATAAAATAAAATCGAGCATCGACCTGGTATCGGCCCCGGTATTGCGCGAATTAATTCTTTTTATCAACCACAATAGCAAAAATGGATGCAGCATTAGCGAGGTGAGCCCGCTGATAAAGAAATTCAATGCGTACTATAAGCTGCTCGAAAAACAACTACGCCAGGAAATAAGTACCGGCAAAGTTTTCCAAAAAGTAGGTTAGGCCTTTGTTTCAACAGGACATTGGTTCCTGGCTTCAATACGGATTTTACGGTACAACAGGAGCATAAAAAACAGGCTTAGGATGAAAAATATGGTTATGGCCAGCACCGAATAACGCATGCTCCCGGTAAGGGCTTCCATAAATCCAAAACTGAAAGTCCCCGCAACGGTGGCCAGTTTCTCCATTACATCGTAAAAACTGAAAAAGGAAGTGTGGTCGGTGGTATCGACAGGCAGCATTTTTGAATATGTACTTCGCGCAAGCGACTGCGATCCGCCCATTACGATTCCTATAAAAAAGGCTGCTATTACAAATTCTGTAGTACTCGAAATAAAGTAAGCCCCGATACAAATCAATGTCCAGGCTACAATGGTAATCATGAGCGCCTGAAGGTTTCCCAGTTTCTCTGAAATACGTGCAAACATCCATGCTCCGGCCATGCCAACCAACTGTATGACTAATATGGTTGGTATAAGCACATCCTCTTTAAGTCCTATTTCTTTTTCACCATAGGTTGCAGCCATAAACATGGTGGTAAGCACGCCCATCATCAGGAAGAAAAACCCGGTAAGATAGAGGCTGAATTTGTACGATTTGTTGATCTGAACGAAAACCCTGCGCAACTCTTTGTACCCGTTGCTCAGCACCGATTCGCGTTTCATCCTTTTACGGAA
>DGQJ01000276.1 GCA_002389705.1 Bacteroidales bacterium UBA4417 | reverse complement strand
TGAACCTGAGAAAACTGCCGAAGTTAGAGACATTGTTTATGATAACATTCAACTTCCTGCAGTTATCATTTCGTACCACATGCCTGCCCAGGGCACACCCGATTCGTACGCACTTTCGATGCTAACCACGCTGCTTTCGGACGGGCAAAGTTCGAGGCTTAACAAATCGCTGGTTGACCAGCAGCAAAAGGCACTGCAGGTGATGTCGTTCCCGTTTTCGCTGGAAGATCCCGGTTTGTTCCTGATTTTTGGCCTTACCAATATGGGCGTTACCCCCGAAGACCTCGAAAAATCAATTTACGCTGAAATCGAAAAGGTGAAAACCACCCCTGTTTCGGATGCCGAATTCCAGAAACTCAGGAATAAAGTTGAAAATGACTTTGTTACCGGTAACAGCACAATGGCCGGTATAGCCGAGAACCTGGCCAACTACCATGTTTATTTTAAAGATGCCAACCTCATCAATACCGAAATTGACAGGTACCTGAAAGTTACACCTGCTGACCTGCAGCGGGTTGCGCAAAAATATCTTACTCCTGAAAACAGGGTGGTTCTGACTTATCTGCCTAAATCAAACGAAAAAAATTAAAGGAGGAACCAACTTATGAAAAACAGAATCTTAAGCATAATAGCAGCTCTTTTAATCACGCTTCCGTTAGCTGCACAGGTAAAAAAAGTAAAACCAACCAAACCGGCAGCACCGGTAGCGGTAAAGGAAGTACTCGACCGCAGTAAAAGGCCACAGCCAGGCCCGGCACCAACCATCAAAATCGGCGAATACCAGTCGTTTGAACTGGCTAACGGACTGAAGGTATTTGTTGTCGAAAACCATAAAATCCCTCGCATTTCGTACTCTCTTGTACTGGATTATGACCCGATTTTTGAAGGTGATGTAGCAGGGTATGCTGATTTCAGCGGGCAGCTGATGCGTACCGGAACAACTACCCGTACCAAGGACCAGATTGATGAAGCAGTAGATATGATTGGCGGAAGCCTGCTTACTTCGCCAACCGGAATCAGCGCAAGCTGTCTCACACGTCATAACGATGCCTTACTGGAAGTGATGTCGGATGTTTTGCTGAATGCCAGTTTCAAAAACGAAGAGCTGGAAAAAATCAGGAAACAGACCTTATCGGGCCTTGAAACTGAGAAAAACGACCCAAAAGCAATTTCGCGCAAGGTGAGTTCAGTGGTAGTGTATGGAAGCACCCATCCTTATGGTGAAAATATTACTGAGGAATCGGTTAATAAAATCACCCTCGAGAAATGCACTGAATTTTACAAAACCTACTTCAAACCCAATGTAGCCTACCTGGCGATTGTTGGCGATATAACTCCTGAACAGGCAAAGCCCATTGTTGAGAAATATTTCGGCAGCTGGCAACGTGGCGACGTTCCAAAAGCAAGCTACCCGACACCCAGGGCTCCTGCAAAAACAACCGTTGCCGTTGTCGACAGGCCAAATGCTGTTCAGTCGACCATTAGTGTTGCTTACCCATTGGACCTGAAACCGGGTTCGCCCGATGAAATCAAGGTAAAACTTACCAACAGCATTCTTGGAGGCGGTACATTCAGGCTCTTCAATAACCTGCGCGAAAAGCATGGCTGGACATACGGAGCATATTCGAGCATTCAGTCCGATAAACTGGTTGGCCAGTTTAATGCTTCGGCCGAAGTGCGTAATCCTGTAACCGACAGTGCATTTACCGAAATACTGTCGGAAATGAACAGGCTGCGCACCGAAACAGTGCCCGAAGATGAACTTAACATGGTACGAAACTACATGATGGGTAATTTCGGCCGTTCGCTCGAAAGCCCTGCCACCATTGCCAATTTCGCAATCAATACAGCGCGGTATAACCTGCCTAAGGACTACTATTCGAACTACCTTCCGAAGCTCGCAGCTGTTACCCCGGCCGATGTACAGATGACGGCACAGAAATATATCCGTCCTGACAATGCATACCTCCTTATGGTGGGTAAAGCTGAAGATGTTGCTCCAAAACTGCAGAAATTTGCAAAATCGGGAACCATCCTCTATTACGACATCGATGGCAAACTTTACGATCCGAACAAAAAGCTGAAACCGGCCCCGGCTGGCGTTACCGGTGAGCAGGTAATCAATAATTACATCAAAGTGATTGGCGGAGCAAAAGCCCTCAAAAAAGTAAAGGATGTAACTATAAATTCAGGTGCCACCATGCAGAATATGCCCATTTCGCTCGACTTGTACTATAAAGCTCCCGACAAAATGCTGATGCAGGTTGGTTCAGGTGCCATGGTATTTGCAAAGCAGGTGTATAACGCAGGCAAGGGTGTGTCATCTTCGCCCATGAGCGGCGAAACCAAAGCCATAGAGGGAGATGAACTTGATGGCATGAAAGAGGCTTCAATGATTTTCCCCGAGATGTATTACACTACGTTGGGTTATACGGTTACCCTGCTTGGAATTGAAGAGCAGAAAGACAAAACCGAACTCTATAAAGTGCAGGTTAACAAAGGTGCAACAAGGAAAGACATAGAGTATTATGACGTTAAGACCGGATACAAAACCCGTGTTGAAAGCAAGGAACAGGTTACCGAATTTGGCGATTATAAGGCCGTTGACGGAATAATGTTCCCTCACAAAATGGTTCAGAGCATGGGACCCCAGAATATTGCTTTCGTGGTTTCATCCATTAAAATGAATACAAAACTGAAAGACGATTTATTTGTAATAAAATAAACAAACCTTGTACTTGAAGGAAAGCAGGACAGTAACGTCCTGCTTTTTTTCTTTATGCGTATGCGATTTCGCTTGTCAGGAAAAGGCGATCAATGCAATGGCAAACACTGCCAACACAATACCCAAACGGTTTGTGACCGAAAGCTTTTCATTAAAAAAGAAATACCCGGCCACAGCGGCAATAAAAACGATGGAGGCATTAAACACCGGCACAAACAACGAAATGGGAAGCACGCCCAGGCCTTTTATAAAAAAATAAGTGGAGTACCAGTTAAAGAAACTCAGCAGCAGGCCGGTAACAATATCTTTCCACGATACTTTCAGTGAGTTCTGAAATAAACGATAGAAGACCAGGCAAAGTCCAAGCACAAAAGCTGTAAAGAAAGTCACTGTAAGGAAATTTATCTCATTCCGGCCCGGAAAATATACGCCCGATAATTTCATCAGGCTGTCGTTGGCACCGGTGCCAATAAAAATAAGCAAAGGCAGAAAAAGATATTTCTTTTCGACCTTCACCCTGTTTTGGCCTGCATTGGTGAGGTAAAAAGCTGCCAGCGCAATCACAATCCCAACAATCTGAAGCAGGCGAATAGGCTCCGAAACCAAAATATAACCCACAGTCACCGAAATTATAATCGACATTTTGCCCGAAACAACGGTCATGGCAACGCCAACTTTTTGGGTAGAAACTGCAAAAACAACAAATGTGAGTATGAAAGCTGCACCGGTGGCAACAGCCATCAAAACCCAGGGCTGCATAACCAGCATCACAACATCTGCCGTCTGTTTTCCGCTTACATATCCCAGCACCGAAGCACCCAGGTAATTGGTGGCAATCGCCGGCAAGATATTGATCCTGAATTTCCCGAAATACTTGAACGTGATAAAAATGCAAGTCGAAAAAAACAAGGCAAAAAGCAGGTAAAGCATGGGTGAGATTTTATGCCGGCAAAGATAGAAATTGCATAAACGGTTTACAGCTAAGCTAAAAAATTAAGACCTTCCAATGGAATAAGAACAAATAATACCTAATACTATTACAACTATCTCAATAATCTGGATTTAACAGAAATATCAATCCGATAATTTACTAAACGCACTTTGCCAGTATGCAGCAATTTAGCGAGGCCATTAAAGTACAAATGCGGTTCAAGACTCAGAGCTTAGGGGAATAGCCGATTTGCCATTTTCTTCGTAATTTTACCGGTTCAAAAAAAATAATTAAAAATGAAAAAAATATCGATTCTCTTAACCATCCTGATTATGACTATTGGCTCATATAGTCAGCAATTGCCCAATACCAGCCTGGGTAACCTGAAAAAAATAAAGAAAACTGAAAATGGCCTCATTATCGAAACTTCATTTGGTAAAGCCCAGGTTTCAGTTTACACCTCATCAATGGTCCGGATCAGGATAGTAAAAGGCGATTTTGATACGGATTTTTCATACGCGGTGATATCCAATCCCG
>DGQJ01000392.1:2376-9758 GCA_002389705.1 Bacteroidales bacterium UBA4417 | reverse complement strand
GAAGAGTGTGCAGTCGTGGCCGGCCCGTAAAAGGTAAAAGGCAGCCGACAAACCGGCCGGCCCGGTTCCGATTATCGCGATTTTTTTACCGGTGCGGGCTGAGTTCGTGAGCAGGTTCGTATTTCTTCGGCCGGGATCAATTGCCGTAAAACGTTTCAGCAGGCAGATGGAAACCGCGCCATCAATGGGTTTTCGCCTGCAGGCTTTTTCGCAGGGAGCCGGGCAGATGTATCCCAGTATGAGCGGCAGGGCAATATCGCGGCGGACAATTTCGAGTGATTTCTCAAATTCGCCCCGGGCAATCAGCCGGTTCATCAACGGGATATCCATGCCTGCCGGGCAGGTAAGAGTACAGGGTGCTTCGCAATCGCCTACATGGTCGCTGAGCAGCAGTTCCAGTGCTTCGCGGCGCATGGTTGTAACCTCTTCAGATGTTGCCGTAATGTTCATGCCTTCAGCCACCGGCATAGCGCAGGAGGTAAAAAAGTTGCCCCTGTCGGTATCCTTCACCAGGCAAACCATGCACGATGGATGGCACGAATGCCCTTCGCGATAGCACATGGCCGGAATTTCGATGCCGAGTTGCAAAGCCGCCTGAAGAACAGTGGTGTTTTCGGGTACTTCAACAGTTATATTATCTATTTTTAATTTTATCATTGAGGGGATTGTCGTTATTCAAATTATGATTTTTTGGGTCGGAAGTCCGGAGTCGGAAGTCGGAAGAATATGAAAGGGGCAATTGTTCATTTTTCTTCGCTGAATTCTTGTTGAACGCTCTTTTCTTATGAGCCAAATTTGTCTTCCGACTTCGGTCTTCGGTCTCCTGACTTACAGCTTCTTCCTTCTAACCTCAACTTCCCGGTTATCAAACAACCTCCACCGCATCCACCGGGCAAACCTGCCTGCAGATATCGCACTTAATACATTTTTCCATATCGATCGTGTGCAATTCGTAAGGTTTAAATGCAATGGCATCGGAAGGACAGCGCTGAGCACATTTGGTGCAGCCTATACAATCGTCGGTGATTTTATAAGTAATAAGCGGCTGGCATTTGCCCGAAGGACAGTTGCCATTGATGTGCGCCTCGTACTCTTCCCTGAAATAGCGGAGTGTTGAAAGAACCGGGTTTGGGGCAGTTTTACCCAACCCGCACAAACTACCTGCACGTGTGCTTTCGGCCAGTTTCTCAAGATGGGTGATGTCTTCGGGTTTGCCTTTTCCGCTCCTGATTTTGTCGAGCAGTTCGAGCATGCGGGTGGTACCGATTCGGCAGAAAGTACAGCGGCCGCACGACTGGTCCTGGGTGAACGACAGGAAATAATGGGCGATATCCACCATACAATCGGTATCGTCGAGCACAATCAGCCCGCCCGAGCCCATCATGGCGCCTACTTTCGCCAATTCTTCAAAATCGACGGGCAGATCGTACATAGAGGCAGGTATGCAACCTCCCGAAGGTCCACCGATTTGCACTGCTTTAAATTTGCGGCCGTTGGCGATGCCTCCGCCAATTTCCTCAACGATCTGCCTGAGGGTTATGCCCATGGGTACTTCGATGAGGCCACCGCGATTCACTTTCCCGGCAAGGGCAAAAACCTTTGTGCCTTTGCTGCCGGCGGTTCCAATGTTGGCAAAAGCAGCAGATCCATGCCTGAAAATCCACGAAACCAACGAAAATGTTTCGGTATTGTTAACCAGGGTTGGTTTTCCCCGGAGGCCTTTAACGGCAGGGTAGGGCGGGCGCATGCGTGGAATACCGCGTTCGCCTTCTATAGATGCGATGAGGGCTGTTTCCTCGCCGCACACAAAAGCTCCGGCACCTTCAAAAATGCGGATATCGAACGAAAACCCACTGTTCAGAACCGAAGTGCCTACTAACCCATTATCGCGGCAAATTTGCAGGGCCTCGCTGATGCGTTTTACCGCCAGCGGGTATTCGGCCCGGATATAGAAAATGCCTTGAGTTGCCCCGGTGGCATAACCGGCAATCAGCATGCCTTCAATAACCCGGAAGGGATAGGATTCGAGCAGCATACGATCCATAAAAGCACCCGGATCGCCTTCGTCGCCATTGCAGATTACATATTTTTCGGTATCGGGCTGGTCCTTCACCATCTGCCATTTGCGGCCGGTTGGGAATCCCGCGCCACCGCGGCCACGAAGCCCGCTTTTGCTAACTTCATCAACTACCTGCTGCTGCGTGAGCTCGTCGAGGCATTTCCGCAGGGCTGTAAATCCACCACCGGCACGATACTCGGTTATATCGCAGGGTTTTACAACACCACGGTTTTCGGAGGCAATGGCCTTTTGCGGGCCCAGAAATTCGGAAATAGGCGTATCGCGCTGCTCGAGCATATATTTGCGATACGATATGGGTTCGCCTGTCACCACGGCTTTTTCGAAGCCGCCTACAAATTTGTTTTTCAACTTATTAAATAAACCTGCAGGTTGAAAATGACTCAATATCACTTCCCTGACTTCTTCAGGTTTTATCTTGGCATAAAAAGCGGGTTCTTTGCCGGGCTTGATAATTTCCATCACCGGCACCTGGTTGCAAACCCCAACACAGCCAACTTGTTTCACGTGTACATTTATCCGGGTTTGAGCCAGGACTTTTTCCAGTTCCAGTTTTACTTCCTCGCTTCCACTGGCCACGCAGCATGATCCCAGTCCAATCCTGATTTCGCCCTCTGCATCGGACCCGGTAGTGGGTGCAGGTTTTTCATGGTGGTTGGTATGCTGGTTTTTCGACAGGAATTCCTGCATTACTTCACCTACTTTTTCGGGAAGAATGTGACCATAGGTGGTTTCGTCGATTTTAATAACAGGGGCTAACGTACAACACCCCAGGCATGCCACTTTTTCGAGGGTGAAAAGCCCATCGGTATCGGTAACCTGGCCGTTGGAAAGCTTTAATTCGCGGGCTATGGCATCGTAAACGCGCGAAGCACCTTTCACATGGCATGCAGTTCCGGTACATACCCTGATGATGTGTTTCCCGGCCGGCTGGTGACGGAATTGCGAGTAAAAAGTCGATATACCGGAAATCCTGGAAGGGGTGATATCGGTAATCCGGCAAACATGTTTCATTGCCTCATCGGGCAGGTAATTGAATACCTGTTGTATATCCTGCAAAATTGGAATTGCCGCATCAGCAGATGTGCCGCGCTTTGCGACGATCTGTTCTACGGTTTGGATGATATGTTCCTGGTTTAATGTCACTTTCCGATACAGTATAAGTTCTTGTCGCCCCTGATGATGATGTTTCCGCCCACAAAAGCCGGTGTGCACACTGAACCTTCGCCCAATGGGGAATCGCCTACAGAAGTATATGTTTTGTCAGCTTTAAAGATATGCATTACTCCTTTTTTATCCATTTGGTATATATTTCCGTCAGCAACCATGGGTGAAGCATAAGTGGGTGTGCCGAAATCTTTTTCCCAGTACTTGGTACCGTTTTTGGCATCGTAGCATACCATCATTCCGTAACTTGTAGGCAGGAAAAGGTATTTGGCTGTTGCAACCGGGCTGGGAATATCCGACAGGTATTCGTCATTTTCCCACAACAGTTCCGGGGTTGGGCCAATTTTAACTGCGGCCAGTTTTGCATAGTCGTTTACCGAGAAAACCACACCATCGGCGTAAGCCAGCGAGGGACCTACTTCGCCCGAAATGCAGTTAAAGCGCCAGAGTTCTTTCCCGGTGGCAGGATTGTACGAAATTACATACGGCTCAGCTACCAGCATGGCTTCTGTTTGTTTTCCGGTGTTTACGATGATGGGCGACGACCACGATATTTTTACGTCGCGGCTGGTTTTCCACACCTGTTCGCCGGTTTTGGCTGCAAAGGCCATTACACTGGTGTTTCCTGACTGGTCGTATTGCACAAGCAGTAGGTCGCGATACATGACAAGTGATGAGGAGTGCCCGTAATGGTTTTTGGGAAGGCCCAGATTTTTGGTCCACACAGGTTTGCCTTCAAAATCGAGTGCTACCAGGTCGCCATTGGCAAAAATGGCATATACCCTGCGCCCGTCGGTGGTGAGCGTTGGCGCTGCAAAACCAGTTTCGCCATTCACTTTCGGGGCTGTGGCAGGGCTTCCGGGTATTTTTTCGATCGGTGTGCTCCACAACTTTTTACCAGTTGTTCTGTCGAAACAATACACTTCGCGTTTTGTGGCATTAGCGCCCGAAAGGAAAATTTTATCATTCCAAACCACAGGTGAGTTGTAGCCAGGCAGTGGTATGGCTGTTTTCCACTTAATATTTTTACCGCTGCTCCCATTCCAGCTGGTGGGGAAGCCTCGCTGGAAAACAACGCCATTGCTTCCCGGTCCACGGAATGCAGGCGAGTTGGCGTTAATTTCCTGCTGGGTCGGGAACCCGTCCATGGATTGGGCTAGCGCCGAAGAATCCTGTCCGTTGAGCGCAGCACTGTCGGAAACAGCCAACGAATCTGCTTTTGGAAGATTATTTGTGGCTTGTGGCTGAGTAGAACCGGCATCAGTGCCCGTGTTAGCTGAGCGTTGAAGTGTTGAACCCAGGTCGTTGTGGGTTAAAAAGGCAAAAATCAGGGATACCAACACGAGCGTTAAGCCTGAATATGCCACCCACGAACGGTTAATTTTACGCGAATCCCAGAAACTGGCAGGAGATTCGCCCGGCACCAAAGGCATTTTGGCGGAAAGCAATTCAACCGTTTTAAGACAGATAACCACAATTAAAACGCAGAATAACAACAGGTAGCCACCGGTTCGGATTTGCCACTGGTTTGTGAAAAAAGCCTTACGCACCATCAGGTCGAGCTGGCGGATTTCNNGAGTTGAGAGGATCGCTGCTTTTTACCTGGAAATAGTTGACTAAAATAAGAAGGCACAATACAAATGCAAGTATGGCACTGGCAAAAGCGATGCTGTGCAAGAGTTTGATGGTTTTGTCTGCTGGGTTTGTGATGTTCATTTTTAAGGTTACCTTGATATTGTTTGTAAAGGTCGGAAGCCGGGAGTCGGGAGTCGGAAGTAGGCCAGACAAGCAAATTTGTTAAAGTGGGCCAAATCACGCTATGGAAATAAGGCGATCTCTCTAGCACACTAATTTATTCTATCTTTAAACTTAACCATCATGTTCATCAAATTAAAGGCAAATGCATAATTCTCTCTGAACTCTTCTTCCGAAATATATTCACGTCTTTTAGCTTTATATAGACAGGTTACTACTTCTGCCAATGACCGAATGGAATACCCAATATATTTTCTGAATTCCGGATCAGACTGACCAATTGACCCTTCTGAAATATTAAGAGCGATTGAATCAACTGCCCTAAGTATCTGAGAAGAAAGGTTATATAATTCCTTTTTAGGAAACTTATCAGTTAGTTTATTAATCACTTCTCCATAATCCATTGCCAGCTGCCAGATAATGAGTTGTTCGAATTTGAAGCCCATGACATTTTGTTCTATGTTAAACTTCTCATTTATTTTACGTTAAACCTCAAACTTTCATCAATTTCTGTTCCTGGGTTAAACAGCAGAAGCTGCCAAATCTACTCAGTCATCTCTGTACACTATCGTCCGTCTTCAGTCTCCGGTCTTCGGTCTTCCGACTTCGGTCTTCCGTCTTCCAGCCAATAACTCATACTATGCCTTCTTCACCGGGCAATAATCCACACACCGGGTGCAGCTAAAACAGGTACCTTTATTCGGAACATAATCGGCCTGGTAACGGCTGATGATGCGCCCGGCAATGAGCCCACCGAAAACAAGCCCGATAAATCCACCCAGGATCCAACCCCCGATATAAAATTGGTGCAGCACCTCTGCAGCTTCGGCAAAGGCCTGGCTTTGTTGTTTTCCCTGCGATTTAAACGCCTCTATTTCGAAAGTTTCGGCCTGGTTTTTATCGGTAACCGGGTTCAGAATTTGTTTTGCCAGTTTTACTTTTGAATTTACTCCGGCCAACTGCTCATGAAGTTGTGATCCGGTCCAACCGCCAGCCAGCATAAGCATTGGGATCAGGAATGTAATAAAAATGAGTTTGCGCCCCATGGTTTGTTTGCTNNATGGTAATATGCTTTCGCGAAAAGCGGCTGGTCCAGTTAAGCAAAACCCCGTAAGGACAAAGAAACCGGCAATAAGGCCTTGCGATAAAAATACCAACTGCAAGCAGCAATCCCCCGAATATAAACATTCCGAAAGAAGCATTAAACCGCCAGATGCCTACAAAAGGATCGTAACGGCAAATTACAAAATCGGTTCCGGTAGCAGCATATAAAACCGCCAGTCCGAGGTAGATGTAAGGAATAACGCCCAGCATCGCATTCAACCTTGTTCCAAGTTTCTGCGGGCGAAATGATACCAGGTCCTGTATGGCGCCAAAAGGACAAACCCCGGCACAGAAAGTACGCCCGAAAAAAGCAGTGTAGGCCAGTGGGGCTGCAAAAAACACAATGGCTGAGAGCGGAATAGCGTATGAGTTGTCGAACAAAGCTAGCGTAACATTTTGAATCGATCCGATGGCGCAGATGCAGCCTTCGCGGTAAAACCCGAAGTAAGCCAGCGCAAAAAGCGACATCCAGAAAACGCCGTTGCGCGATCGTTTTTTGATGACCAGCCACGAAACTACCGAAAGCGAAACGATCAGCACACCGATATCCATAAAAGCCAATAACTCAGCTCTTGGATTGGGTAAGATTGTTTCAGGCTGCACATATCCCGATTCGAATTCAGGCTTCGGGAAACGCTGAATACCATACGAATTCAGATACTGAACCGTAAAGAGAAAAATAAGGATGGCAAATGCCAGTGATTTTTTCATTTTTATGTGCCTGGTGCTTGGTGCTTGGTGCTTGGNNCTTAGTGCTTAGTGCTTAGTGCTTTGTGCTTTGTGCTTTGTGCTGAGTATTTGATGTGTTTTGCTTTTGGGAAGATTAACCTTTTTCTTCGTTTTTTGCCTCAATTCCCTGCAGGAGATAAGGCTTGCTTGCCGGAACCCGTTTAAATGCGTCGGCCGGGCAGTTGCGGGCGATGGCACATTCGTTGCAATTTACACAGCGATCGTGGCGCACCTGTAATTGCAGGGAACCGTTTCCGAAAGCCCCGCAGCCTTTCACGCATTTGGCGCAGCCAATACACAATGGCTCATCGATTGTATACTGGTAAAATGGCTCTTCGACAAATTTGCGCTTTATGGCACTGGTGGGGCAAAGTTGGTTTTCGGCAGCAGTCGATATATTTTTGGTATCGGGTTTCAGGTATCCGCCGCACAAATCGCAGTAGCCGCACATGGCGTACACATGGGTAACTTTAACGGCCGAAGGGGTCATCACGCAGTTTTCGGCACAACGACCGCATTGTATGCATTTGGCGGGATCGAGCTGCCACAC
>DGQJ01000392.1:0-2292 GCA_002389705.1 Bacteroidales bacterium UBA4417 | reverse complement strand
ATGCGGTTTTGGTTATCAACGGCAAGGTCGAGCCCTTTGGTTCCGGCTTCAAATTGGTTAGGGGCAGCCACCAGGCAACGGAAAGAGCCATCGGCATTATAAATTTTAACACGCTCAATGGCTTTTTCGCTGGTTACGAACAGGCTGTCGCTGATAAGTGCAAAATTTGAAGGATTGCAGCATCCGCAGAAACCTTCCATGGACATGGAGGCTTTGCCCCAGGATGAGAGCAATTTCCCGTCGAAGTCATATTTCTCGAAACTGTGCCGGCCTGGATTTACTACCCAGAGATTTCCCTTTTTATCGATACCCAGATCAAAATAGGCACTCGGAATGATAAAGCCGGGAACGCCGGTAGCAGGATCTTTCAATCCAATTTTGTTGATCAGGTTTCCGGAGTTATTGCAGTGGTACACCACTTTTTGCCCTGCATCGGCAATAAATACATCGTTATTTTTTACTGCAATGCTGGTAATTACTGCGTCCTGACCAAACGATTTCCAGCTCGAAAGTTGTTTGCCTTCCTTGTTCCAGGTTTCAATGTGGTCCTGAATGCCAAGGAGCAAATTGCCTTTTTCGTCGAGCGCAATGCACTGGGAAGTACCCTGAATGTTGAATTTTGTTTCGGGTTTACCCGATGCATCAAAAATTTCAACCCCATCTTTACCCGAAACATAAATATTTCCTTTTGTATCGGTAGCCAGGCCATGAATCTCGTTGAGCGTTGTTTTTATTTGAAGGGTTTCGGCAAATGCTATAGCAGAAGTGTCGCCGTTGCGTATTTTTTCAACGTCGAGTGCATAGGGATTGTTGTTATCGGGTTTGCTGAAAAAGAAGTCTTTCACCATAAAGGCTACCAGGGCGAGTAACAGAACTATGGCTGAGATGATTATAATTTTCTGTTTCATAACAATGCTCCAATTTTTTTTGATTTAACCTTAAATTATTTCGGTTGATAGGGGCTCAGTAAAAGTTACTTTTAAATTTCCTTCATTATGATTGAATTACCGGGAAATACCCGGTAGTTCAATTTCCTTTAATTTGAAGTGTTGCAATTAATGCAACAGTTGCGTTTTTTATCATTTCGCCCTCACATCAATACAAACCATTGTTTTCGAATCTCTCATCAGCAGGTAGCCTCCGGTAATGGCAATAGGCCCCCACGAATCCTGTCCGTCGAGAATTTTTGCTTTATCAAGTACCTGGAAGGTTGAAGTTGAGTATTTGGCTATGGTCATTTCGCCATCGTCATTCAGGATAAAGAATTTATTATCGGCCAGTATGTAAGGTCCCAGTCCGAAGCGGGTGGTTTTGCCGCTGCTCATCAGCGATTTACGTGTATCGCCTGCCTTAAAGCAAGCAAATTGTTCGCGTAGTCCTCCTGCATCCTTGGGCAATATTCCGAAAAGGTAACCATCGTAATACACCGGGGTTTGTTGTTCGGAGGCCAGTCCTTCCATGGGTTTATATTTATCCTTCAATACGGCCGAAAACTGTCCGCCGTTTTCTTTGATCTGTATTACCACGCCACCTGCGCCGTAACCTGCCGTCATGTAAATAAGCCCGTTATCGAGAATAACCGGCGATGGTGCAATTACCGAGGGCGAAAACACCGGTGTGCTCCACAGGATTTTTCCCTTATCGCTACCCTGGGCCGAAACTCCGCACATACCACCAACGGCACAATACACATACATTTTTTTGCCTTTATAAACCATGGGCATAATAGACGAGTGCGACATTTTCCAGTTCTGTGGATTGGGGGTTTCCCAGGCTTTTTTACCGGTTTTACAATCAATGGCAATCATCAGCGATTTCCCACCGGTAGCAATGATGGCTGTATCGTTATCCACCAGCGGGCATTGGCCGGTGTACCAGAAAGGTACTTCGGTATTGTATTCGGTAGCCAGGTCGAGGCCCCAGAGTAAGTCGCCTTTGAGCCTGTCGACACACATTACCTGGCAGCGCGGGCCAATGGTAACCACGTATTTGTCGGTAACAGCAGGAATAGTTCGCGAGAGCCCGTGGTTGCGTTTTAGCCGTACTGTATAACCGCGTTGCCAGAGCTCTTCGCCGGTAGCCAGTGAAAAACAGCGGAGCAAATCCTGTTTTTTTGTTTCGTTGTAATCGAGGATATAAACACGTCCGTCGTAAACGGCAGGTGCTGCGTGGCCTTCGCCCAGCGGAATTTTCCAAAGGATTTTGGGCCCCTGTTTTCCCCAACTGTCGATGAGCCGGATATTTTCTTTGGATACGTTATCGAAATCAGCACCCCGAAACCTGGGCCAGCGT
>DGQJ01000393.1:5345-6504 GCA_002389705.1 Bacteroidales bacterium UBA4417 | reverse complement strand
ATTTATTACCTGTACACCATCTATTCCAAAAAAGAAGTTTTCGAAATTCTTGAAGTGAGGGCCGACAACCGGTACTTGCTACGTTTTCTGCAGTTTCACGAAAAAGACATTCAGCATTTCTTCCCAGGTTTTACATACCAGCCGGAGTTGAATACCGTTAGTTTCTTTGTGCTGCGCAACATGGCTGTTGCCGGGGTTTTCCTGGCGCACCGCAAAGAAGACCACTGCCTTTCGGTGGGCCTCGACTTTGTGTTGCCCGAATACCGCGATTTTAAAAACGGGAAATATATTTACCTGCACCTTCGGAACCGCTTTATTAACGATGGTTTCACAAAAGTAATTGCCGAAGGCAGAAGTGAAAAATACTCCACCTATCTCTCGAAACTTGGCTTCGAAAAAAATCCCGAAGGCCTGTTTGAAAAATCCTTGGTGTCTGCACACCCGCAGGGTGTCTGACACCGAAACGCTGCTAAAGTACCACTGAACATGGACCAACTCCTTATTTTAAACGGAACCATTGTTAACAGCGAAACTACTTTCGAGGCTGACATCCTGGTTAAAAACGGAAAGGTTGCCCAAATCGGCAAATTACAACCATCAGCTTTCCCTGGCAGCCAGATTGTTGATGCCAAAGGCAAATTAATTATCTCAGGCGGCATCGATCCGCATGTACATCTTCAGCTGCCTACACCTGCCGGACCTTCCTCCGACGATTTTATAACCGGAAGCAAAGCTGCCCTTGCCGGCGGAACTACTTTCGTGATCGATTTTGTAACGCCTGCCCGCGGCGAGTCGCTGGTTAAAGCACTTGCACTCCGGCTTCAAGAATCCAACAATTGCCTGGTGGACTATACCTTGCATATGGGAATCACCTGGTACGATGAAACCATCCCCGAACAAATGGAATGGTGTGTAAACGAAGTGGGCATAAAATCATTTAAGGTTTACCTGGCCTACAAAGGCAGCATAGGTATTGAATACGATGAACTCGAAAAAGTGATGCAAACTGCCGCATCGCTCCATGCAACTGTGCTTGTGCACTGCGAGGAAGGTGATGAAATTTTGAAAAACCAGCAAAATTTCGTGAGCAAAGGAAAAACAACGCCATTATATCATGCGCTTTCGCGACCACCCAAAACTGAATCGGAATCGGTTCGCA
>DGQJ01000393.1:0-5240 GCA_002389705.1 Bacteroidales bacterium UBA4417 | reverse complement strand
CCCTGTGGCTGGCTTTAGCCGATGGCACTGTTGATGTAATTTCGACCGATCATTGCCCGTTTAACACAACCGGCCAGAAAGATGTTGGAATTAATGATTTCACAAAAATACCGAATGGCGCCGGCGGCATTGAAAACCGGCTTCAGTTGCTTTACACGCACGGAGTTTTAACCGGTAAAATCAGTTTGCAGCAATTCGTTGGGTTAACCTCTGCCCATGCAGCCCGCATTTTTGACCTTTATCCGCAAAAAGGGAACATAGCTGTTGGCTCGGATGCCGACCTGCTGATATGGAACCCTGAGGCGAAATCTGAAATTTCTGTTAAAACCCAGCACCAGCAATGCGATGCGAATATTTATGAAGGAATTTCATGCCGGGGAAAAGCTGAAATTGTATTGCTGAAAGGCAAACTCATGTAATGGCTGCCAGCTTCGCGCCACCATATACTGAACTTTTTATAACAAAATAAGTTATTTTATCTGACTTTCCTTTTGCTACTTACTTTAACCTGGGCAAAACCATTTCATCCCCCGGGTTGGTTTTTACAGCCAGGCTCTGTACACTCTCTTCGGTAACCAGTTTATTTAACGCATCGCGAATGGGCGCAAATTTTTCGTGCAAGGGGCAGGGATTGTTTTCGTCACATTTTTTCAAACCGAATCCACAGCCACAGAATAAGGTATCGCCCTCGGTAGCAATAATCAGCTTTTTTAACGACAGCGCTTCTTTACCCGGATCAAAATAAAAACCGCCGCCTTTACCTTTCTGCGAAANNTCTATTTCCTGCGCTATTTCCAGTATACCGGGCTTACGACCCAGGCTGTTCTGAGCCTGGATATACACCAGTCCCCGTAACGCGTACTCTGTTTCCTTGTTAAACACTATTCCTCAAAATTAAAACGCAAAGGTATGAAATATTTATTCACAATAATAAAAGACCTTTTTGTCCTTTATTAGATTTTATATTTATCTTTGTGCCGGATTTTAAAACTCAACAAAATGTCAAATCAAAAAAATACAACACAAACCATTGGCGAAATGGTGGCCAACGATTTCAGGGCAGCCTCCGTTTTTAAAGAAGCCGGCATAGACTTTTGCTGCGGAGGCAATAAAAGCCTGGCTACCGCCTGCCTCGAAAGCGGCGCTGACGAAAAAGAGCTTTCAGCTAAATTACAGGAGCTTTCGCAAACCCCATCACCCACTAATTTAAACTTTAAGGATTGGAGCCTGGTGTTTCTGAGCGATTATATCGTGAATACGCACCATAAATATGTATTGAAAAATCTTCCCGAACTTGTATTCTATACCCGGAAAATTGCTGATGTACATGGCGGGCACCACCCTGAACTTATTGAAGTGGCATCGCTATTTGCAAAAATCAACGACGAACTTCTGCAACACCTTAAAAACGAAGAAGAAGTGTTGTTTCCTGCCATTAAAGCAGCTGAATTCAATGCAACAGCCGAAGTAAAATCGACCATCATTTCGGAAATCACGCGCATGCAGGGCGAACACGAGTTTGCCGGAGGCGCCATGGATAATATAAATGTGTTAACCGGCAATTACAAGGTTCCGGATGATGCATGTAACACATACCGGGTGGCCCTCAAACTGCTCGAACAATTTGAAGATGACCTTCATATTCATGTACATCTCGAAAACAATATCCTTTACCCCAAGGCCCTGAAACTTGCCGAATAAAGCTTTGCGCGCTTTACAAAAACATGGCTTTGATAAGCTGGATTATCAGTAAGAAAAATATCAATTAACCTGATTCATAAAACCACTAAACAAAAACCTTATGACAACAAGAAAACTCTGGATTGCCTTTATTGGCGTAATGGTAATTTCGTTTGCCGTATTGGGATATTTCGGCAGGGAGATTTACCGTAAAGCTCCACCCATTCCCGCAAAGGTAGTTACCACCGATGGAACTGTGCTGTTCACCGGCCAGGATATTAAAGATGGCCAGAATATCTGGCAATCCATTGGCGGACAGGAAGTCGGCACCGTGTGGGGTCACGGTTCGTATGTAGCACCCGACTGGTCGGCCGACTGGCTTCATCGCGAATCGGTGTACATCCTCGATCAATATGCGCTCGAAAACGACAGCACTACATTCGCAAAACTTCCACCCGAAAAACAGGCGATGTATAAAATCAGGCTGCAGAAGGAACTTCGCACAAATACCTACGATGAAACTTCGAACAGTTTTGTGATTTCACCATTACGGGCAAAAGCCATTGCCGAAGTTAGCAGGCATTATGCCAGCCTGTTTATGAATGATCCGGCGCTCGACAAATTGCGCGACAATTACGCGATTCCGGCCAACTCGATAAAAACACCCGAGCGGATGGCACAGATGAATGCCTTCTTTTTCTGGACCGCCTGGGCCTGCGTAACCAACCGCCCCGGCAGCGAAATTTCCTATACCAACAACTGGCCTGCAGAAGAGCTGGTAGATAACAAGCCAACCAGTTCACTTATCCTGTGGACCGGCTTCAGTGTCATCATGCTGCTGATCGGCATCGGGCTGCTGGTTTGGTATTATGCTTCGAACAAACACGAGGAAGAAATAGAGATGCTGAAACAGGATCCATTCTTCGGGCTGGTGATGACACCATCGATGAAAGCTACCCTGAAATATTTCTGGGTGGTAACCGGGCTGGTGCTCGTTCAGATAATTATGGGCATTGTTACCGCGCATTACGGCGTTGAAGGCCAGGCCTTTTACGGGTTCCCGCTTTCAGATTTCCTGCCCTATTCGCTTTCGCGAACCTGGCATGTTCAGATCGGGATTTTCTGGATAGCAACCTCGTGGCTGGCCACCGGTTTATACCTGGCTCCTGCCGTTTCGGGCCACGAACCAAAATACCAAAGGCTTGGCGTTAATTTCCTTTTTATCGCCTTACTGGTAATTGTGGTGGGGTCGTTAATCGGGCAGTGGTTCGGAATTATGCAGAAACTGGGGCTGGTAAGCAACTTCTATTTCGGTCACCAGGGTTACGAATATGTTGACCTGGGCAGGTTCTGGCAGGCATTCCTTTTCATCGGGCTGGTGCTGTGGTTATTCCTGATGGGACGTGCCATATGGCCGGCACTTGCCAAACGCGACGAAAACCGCCACCTGCTGAGCATGTTCCTGGTTGCTTCGGTTGCCATTGCTGCCTTTTACGGGGCCGGACTCATGTGGGGCCGGCAAACCAACCTGGCTATTGCCGAATACTGGCGCTGGTGGGTGGTTCACCTTTGGGTTGAAGGCTTCTTCGAAGTTTTTGCCACAGTTGCCATTGCTTTCCTTTTTGTAAAGCTGAATCTGATCCGATCGGCTACGGCAACTTCCAATGTTTTATTCTCAACCATCGTATTCCTTTCGGGTGGCATCCTTGGAACTTTCCACCACCTGTATTTCACCGGTACACCAACAGCCATACTGGCGCTGGGGGCTACTTTCAGTGCACTCGAAGTGGCTCCGCTGGTGCTAATCGGTTTCGAGGCCTATTCAACCCTCAAAATTTCGAAAACCAACAACTGGATCCAGAACTACAAATGGCCGATTTACAGTTTTCTTGCCGTTTCGTTCTGGAACCTTGTGGGCGCCGGTATTTTTGGCTTCCTGATTAATCCTCCCATTGCCCTGTATTATATGCAAGGACTCAACACCACACCTGTGCACGGGCACACCGCACTTTTCGGAGTTTATGGCATGCTGGGCATAGGGCTGATGTTGTTTGTGCTGCGCAGCATGCATGCCGAGCAGGTGTGGAAACCCCAATATATCCGCTTTGCATTCTGGGCTATAAACATCGGACTTGC
Organism: Bacteroidales bacterium UBA4417; assembly: GCA_002389705.1. GTDB lineage: Bacteria > Bacteroidota > Bacteroidia > Bacteroidales > UBA4417 > UBA4417. The sequence goes on along the minus strand of DGQJ01000393.1, from coordinate 1,424 downwards.
GCTCATGGTGCTGATCAGTGTGCTGCCCGTTGGGCTGGCTCAAACCTGGGTTAGTGTAAAACATGGCCTTTGGTATGCAAGATCGGCTGATTTTATGCAAAGCGAAATTTTGTCAACTTTCCGTTGGCTCAGGGTAATCGGCGATACCATTTTTGCACTTGGCACCGTTTCACTGGCCTGGTTTATTGTCGGGCTGAAAACCGGCTGGAGCCTGGAGAAGAAATAATTTAACCTGATTAGTCTGTTTAAAATTCTGGTTTTTACCTTTCAGAGGGGCGAAGAGGAGAACCGGCGAGGGGCGATGGGGAGAAAGGTGATTGCCCTGACATCCCTTACTTCCCATACTTCTGACTTCTGACTTCCGTCTTCGGACTCCTTTCTTCCGGCTTGTATTCAACTAATATTAAACTAATTTAAACAGTCTATATATTAAAGCGTTCTGTTGATGCATTCAATGGAACGCTTTTTGTTTACTGGATACAAAAACAGAACAAAACCGATAGCAGAAGTTTGCAGCAAAACGCCACACATAGCATGCTTTCGGATAATAAATTCTATATTTGCTCCTTATAACACCGGTCTCAACTATATGTGCCCGAACATTGTTAAAAATCTGAACATCAACGTTATGAAAGTCTTTCTATCCATCCTGCTGATGTTATTGGCAGTTAGTTCATTTTCGCAGAATACGTCGCAGTACGACAATATCCTACTCAATACAGCTGCCGATTACCGTAAAGCGGAACCCATGGTGAGCCTGGCCGCCGATTACGTATACACCACGCCTATCGACAAGGAAAATATCAACCGCAAAAATGCAATTGCTTTTATCCTGCGATGGATGCAGGGAACCTCTGATTATTCATTCGCCGTGGATGAGTCGATGCGTAAAATTACCAACGACGACCGCGAACTTATCGGCGTGTATGCCGCCTGCATTACTGGTTATGCGCTTCAAAAAGGCAAAGGGGTGGACCGCGAAGAGCTAAAACTCAACTCGTACCGCATGCTTGCGACTTATTGCGAAAACCCGGCCAATAACTACAAACCCCGGGGCGAAATGAAAAAGATGATCGATGCAAAAAACCAGAACAAGCTGAAAGAATACCTGGATAGCTTTGTTAAGAAATAGCAAATTCCATTATTTTTATTGGTGTCGACAAAAAATCCGCGCATATACCTGGCTCCTTTCCAGGGAATTACAGGCGTAACATTCCGTGATGTTTACTCCCGGTATTTTGTGGGCGTCGACAAGCTTTACACGCCATTTTTCAATGGCATACAACACGATTTAAAACTTCCTGCCCGTAAACTTCAGGAACTGGGCCAGGCCAGCGAAAACAGCGTTGAAGTAGTTCCACAGATTTTAAGCAAGGACGCAGACGAAATTATGCGCTTCGCAGCCCTGTGCCATAGGATGGGCT
>DGQJ01000330.1 GCA_002389705.1 Bacteroidales bacterium UBA4417 | reverse complement strand
AAACGTTTCGTACGATATCCTGTCAGTTTCCGAGTTACGCATTACAATGCGTTCGTAGCGAAGCTGAGGGTCAGCATCAACAGCAAAAAGCAGGAAATTTCCTTTTTCGCGCAGCGATTGTACTTCGCCCGGGGTGCGTATGCTCTCGATGATGCAGTTTTTGCCGGTTAGCAATGCCTGTTGGTAAAGCTGGTCGATGATGTACGAAGGCGAATGATCAGCCCGCAGTTTATTGGCAACCACCACCATGCTGTCGCGGTTTACCGGGAGCCCTTGCCTGAGAATTTCTTCGGTAATAAAGCTGCGTACCGAGAAATGAATAAATCCTTTTTCCCTGACCAGGTATTCAACAATGGTTCCTTTGCCTGCGCCCAAGGTTCCGGTTATTCCAATTATTATCATTTGCCTTTGGTTTCTTGTATACTGATGATCCGGTTTTAAAATGGCCTAAAGCCTGATCCCGAATTTTTCGAGCACAAAGATCATGATAAAATAGAATAATACCATGGCAATAACCGAAATGCCCATCGATATCCAGAAATCGACCTGTTTTTTCAACAGGTAAGGAAGCAGGACGAAAAATCCCAGCGAAGGTATTACCAGCCAGAATATGCCCGACGAAAGCGACGCAATTTTCTGAATATCTTTGGTTTCGAGGTATATCCAGATAATGGCCATTACCGAAACCAGGGGAACGGATGCCAGGATACTTCCCAGCAACGAACTTCGTTTCGAGATTTCTGAAATCAGGACAATGATTACTGACGAAAGCAGCACTTTCACGATGTAATAAACCATATTGGATTTGTTTAGAGAATATAAGTCTGTTTAAAATTCTTGTTTTTAACTTGCAGAGGGGTGAATAGGAGAACCGGCGAAGGGTGATGGGGAGAAAGGTGATTGTCCGGACTACCCTTACTTCTGACTTCCGTCTTCGGACTCCTGTCTTCCGGCTTTTATTCAATTAATATTTAACAAATTTAAACTTAGGGACTATAACTTTTTAGCGGCTGATGTATCCTGCTTCAGTTCTTTAATCCATTTTCCGCCATCAACCTTTATCGGCTTATAATTCAGAATTTTATCCAGCAGCGTATTTTCATCGCTTTCGGCGATGAGATTGAGCCGGTGTTCGGGTTTCACAAAATGCTGGTTTACAGAATGATCGAGGAAATTCAACAATGGGTCGTAGTACCCCAGCACGTTGTAAAGCGCAACAGGTTTATTGATAAGTTCGAGCTGATTCCAGCTCATTACTTCAAATATTTCGTCGAGGGTGCCTATGCCGCCGGGCATGGCAATAAAAGCATCGGAAAGTTCGTCCATCCTGGCCTTGCGCTCGGCCATGGTTTCAACCTCGTAGAACTGGCTCAGGCCTTTATGTGCCACCTCACGCTGAATCAGGTTATGCGGCATAACGCCGACTACTTTTCCACCGGCTTCCAGCATAGTTTCAGCAATGATATGCATCAGGCCAACATTGCTGCCTCCATACACCAGGGTGATATTTTTTTTGGCCAGCAGCAGTCCCAGGTCGCGTGCTTTCAGGGTATATTCAGGGCGGCTGCCGGCACTTGAACCGCAGAATACGCAGATGGATTTAATGAAAGGCATATTTTGAGATTTTTATCAGTTCTTGTTTAACGCGTTATTCTTGGTTTAATAATTTCCGTTCAATCCCTTCGATGGTTTTAATCCCCGGGTTCTTAAAGCGGCAGATCCATGTTGAATACTTCGGCAAGCTTCTCTTTTAAAACCAGTTTCACTTCGTTCATATCCATCACCCTGCCGAGTTCCTGTTGCAGCGAAGTTACCTTTTTATCTGTAAATCCGCAGGGATTTATGAGGTTAAAATACGAAAGATCCGTATTTACATTCAGCGCGAAACCGTGCATGCTCACGCCGCGGCTCACGCGTACACCTATGGCACAGATTTTACGGGCTTTGCCTGGCACGGTTGTATCGAGCCACACGCCGGTAGCGCCATGCAACCTTTCCGATTGTATTGCATAATGCTTCAGGGTGAGGATAATGGCCTCTTCCAGTTTTTCGATATAATCGCGGATGCCTTTTGCAAAATATTCGAGGTTCAGTATCGGGTATCCCACCACCTGGCCCGGTCCATGGTANNTCCACAAACAGCAAATAATTATTTGTAGTATGTTGCTCGTTAACAGGATGTTTCTGGATTTCAAGTTTCTGCGCAATAATTTCATTGAGCAGTTTTTCCTGGTAATCCCAGGCTTGCTGGTAGGGCATCAGTCCGAGGTCGCGAAACGTAGTTTTCATTCAAAATTAGTTTAACACATAAGGCGCTGTGGCATCCGGCGCATATTTCAGTGTAAATGAGCAGAATTTATATTTGCCTGGCTTTTTCCGGGTAAGCACCACCCGTTATTGCGGGGGACTGCAGCTACTCCCTGTTTGCGAAGGTTTAATTTATAACCTGGTATCAACATGTTTCTCAGCATGATAACTGCTGCGCACCAGCGGTTTGCTTTCCACATGCGTAAAACCCTTATCAATTCCTGCAACCCGGTATTTTTCGAATATATCCGGATGAATAAATTCGACTACCTGGAGGTGCGAT
>DGQJ01000332.1:16867-22487 GCA_002389705.1 Bacteroidales bacterium UBA4417 | reverse complement strand
CGGAACACAGTCGCTCAGCATCCTTCCGTTCGATACTTTTTATAAGGATCCCGATGAGTTCTCGACCCGCCTGGCCCGTAATCAACAGATTATACTGAAAGAAGAAGTGTACCTCGATAAGGTTGTTGATCCTTCGGCAGGTTCATATTATATCGAAAACCTGACCCAGCTTATTGCTGAAGCTGCATGGGAAGTATTTCTGCAGGTAGAGGAAAAAGGTGGAATGGTTGAAGCAGTAAAAGCCGGATTTGTTCAGGAAATTATTGAGAAATCGGCAGCACAGCGTCTCGAAGACATCGCCAACCGGCGTTTGATTCAGCTTGGGACCAATCAATATCCCAACCTGAATGAAGAAATGCTCGGGCAGATTCACTTTGCTGAAGAAGACGAAGAACTGGAAGAAGAAATATATGCCGACGAGGAAATGGAAATTGACGAAGACGTAGATGACGAAGCCCCGTCAACATACAAAAAACTTGTTCTTTTTGGAGGCTCCGATGCATTCGACCAGTTGCGCCTGGCTACCGAACAGTATGTGGAAGAAGGAAACAAAAAACCTTCGGTATTCCTTTTCAATATCGGCAACCTGGCCATGCGTAAAGCACGTGCTATGTTTACTACCAATTTCTTTGGTTGTGCGGGATACGAAATTCTCGATAATTCAGGATTCCAGACTGTTGACGAAGGCGTTGAAGCAGCTAAAGCCTCGAATGCCGAAATCGTTGTGATATGCAGTTCCGACGATGAATATGCTACCTTGGGCGCTGAAATATCAACCAAGCTCAAAGCTGCCAATAAGGAAATCATCCTTGTTGTAGCCGGTTACCCAAAAGAAATTCTCGACACCCTGAAACAAGCCGGTGTTGAAGAATTTATTCATGTACGCAGCAACCTGCTTCAGACATTGGAGTCGTTCCAGGAAAAACTGGGAATCTTCTAGCCCCGGTTGTTACGCAAAACTCATTAAGGATTCACAAAATTACTCATCATACGATGCGACCTGATTTTAAAAATATAGATATTAAAGGCAGTCAGCCAAAACCTGTTTCAGGGCAGCCAGCAGCACAAGCTGAATGGATGACAAACGAACAAATTGCCGTTAAGCCGGTGTACACAGCTACCGACCTGGCAGGGATGGAACACCTGAACTATGCAGCAGGAGTACCTCCTTTCCTGCGCGGACCATACAGTACCATGTATGTGATGAAACCATGGACCATACGTCAGTATGCCGGATTTTCAACAGCCGAAGAATCAAATGCTTTCTACCGCCGCAACCTGGCAGCAGGGCAAATGGGGCTTTCGGTTGCCTTCGACCTTGCTACTCACCGGGGTTACGACAGCGATCACGAACGTGTTGTAGGCGATGTTGGAAAAGCCGGCGTAGCCATCGACTCCATCCTGGATATGAAAATCCTTTTCGACCAGATTCCGCTCGATAAAATGTCGGTTTCCATGACCATGAACGGGGCAGTATTACCCGTGCTGGCATTTTATATTGTGGCAGCCGAAGAACAAGGCGTGCCCATGGAAAAACTCAGCGGTACCATTCAGAATGATATCCTGAAGGAATTCATGGTTCGTAATACCTACATTTATCCGCCGGCACCCAGTATGAAAATTATCGCCGATATTTTTGAATTTACTTCCAAAAACATGAAGAAGTTTAATTCAATCAGCATCAGCGGTTACCATATGCAGGAAGCCGGAGCAACAGCCGATATCGAACTTGCATACACCCTTGCCGACGGTATGGAATATATCCGCAAAGGAATTGCTGCCGGTATCCCGGTTGATGCTTTTGCCCCGAGGTTATCTTTCTTCTGGGCTATTGGGATGAACCACTTTATGGAAATTGCCAAGATGCGTGCGGCCCGCATGCTTTGGGCGAAAATCGTTCAGCAGTTTAATCCGAAGGATCCCAAATCGCTGGCATTGCGTACCCATTCGCAAACTTCGGGCTGGAGCCTCACCGAGCAGGATCCGTTCAATAACGTAACCCGTACCTGTGTTGAAGCTATGGCTGCAGCCCTGGGCCACACCCAATCGCTGCATACCAATGCACTCGACGAAGCCATAGCTCTGCCTACCGATTTTTCGGCACGTATAGCCCGCAATACCCAGATTTACCTGCTGGAAGAAACAAACATTTGCAAAGTTGTTGATCCCTGGGCCGGCTCATATTATGTTGAAAGCCTCACCAACGAACTAGCCCACAAAGCCTGGAAGTTGATTGAGGAAGTTGAAGAGCTGGGTGGAATGTCGAAAGCCATTGAAACCGGTATTCCGAAAATGCGTATTGAGGAAGCTTCGGCTCGCAGGCAGGCAAAAATTGATTCGGGTAAGGATACGATTGTTGGTATCAACAAATACCGTCTCGAAAAAGAAGATCCTATCGATATCCTCGAAGTTGATAATACCGCAGTTCGTTTGTCGCAGATTGAGCGCCTCAAAAAACTGCGTGCCGAACGCAACAACGAAGAGGTGCAGGTAGCACTTGATGCCCTTACCAGGAGCGCCGAAACCGGCGAAGGAAACCTGCTGGCGCTGGCTATTGATGCTGCCCGCAAACGCGCTTCGCTGGGTGAAATTTCGTATGCATTAGAAAAAGTTTATGGGAGGTATAAAGCTGTGATCCGATCGATATCAGGAGTTTACTCCGCCGAAAGCCAGGGTGACGAACAGTATCAGAAAGCCTGCAAAATGGCCGATGAATTTGCTGCGCTCGAAGGCCGTCGCCCACGTATTATGATTGCCAAAATGGGCCAGGACGGGCACGACCGTGGCGCTAAAGTAGTAGCTACCGGTTATGCCGATATAGGTTTCGACGTGGATATGGGCCCGTTGTTCCAGACTCCGGCCGAAGCCGCCCGCCAGGCTGTTGAAAACGATGTTCATGTGCTTGGCGTTTCGAGCCTGGCAGCCGGTCATAAAACACTGGTTCCCCAGGTTATTGAAGAGTTGAAAAAACTCGGCCGCGACGACATCATGGTTATCGTTGGAGGAGTAATTCCTTCGCAGGATTACGACTTCCTTTATAATGCCGGCGCAGTGGCCATATTCGGACCGGGAACAAAAATTCCGGCAGCTGCTATACAGATGCTCGAAATATTGATCAGCAGCCGCAAATAGTGCTGTTGCCCGGCTGAAAAGCTGAAATTACGAAAAGCCTTTCCCTGGTTTCGGGGAAAGGCATTTTCTTTTTCACATTCAGCAAGTTATGCTCAAAAAGCGGAAGCCATATGTCGCCGTTTCTGAGGTTTTGGCATAGGTCTTTATTTTTAAGGATACGGGTTGCACAATTAAATCATGTTTTATACATTTGAAAACCATATTCCATCTCACGGATTAATATAAATTGTTCTATATGAAATGCTTTATTTGCTCCTATTACTTCCTGTTGGTTTTTCTTTTTGTTTTCGTTCCAGGCCTGAATGGTTCCGCCCAGGTAGCCGGTAGTGATACCTGCAGCAAACTGAAATTTCACTCAACGCTCGAACTGCCCGGTTTCAGTGCAATCTGTAACAACAGTGCACCCGACTACCTGTCCATGGCCATTGCAGTAAACCCGGCCTCAACGCAACTTGAGTACAGCAACATCAGTGAAAAGATAAAAACTGAGGCCGTATTTCTGAAAACGCAGTTAGCCGGTATTAAGAAACCTGCCAAAGCGCTTAAATTCGTGTTTGACCATGTTCAAACCACATTCCTGAAACAGTATGATGTGGATGCCGATTTCACGGATATGTTTTCCAGCGGCAAATACAATTGTCTTACCGGAACCATACTTTATGCGTTGCTGGCTGATGCGCTCAATGTAAAGCATACCATCAAGTTTATGCCAGGGCATGTGTACATGATTGCTTATGCTGATGATATTCCCTATATTTTTGAATCGACCGACCCCGTTGGCGGCTTTGTTGAACTAAACAAAGCCCTGCAGAGCAACGCAGTAAAAAGCATGCGCCTGCTCAAATTTATGGCTTCTGACAATGGCGAAAAATCGCCGAAAGGTGATTTTTTCGAAACTTATTACCTGAAACTCAATAATACCGAATTGCGTGGCCTGGTGGGCTACCAGTACACCAATGCTTCGTTTGCTGAAATGATGAAACAGGATTATATAAAATCATATAATCTTATCAATAAGGCTATTGTGCTCACACCCATGGCGGAGTTGTATATGATGCGTGATGAATTGCTTAAGCACGCCATTGTTGAAGCCGACAAGTCAACATCGCTGCGGGCACAATTGCTGGCCGATTATTATAACTCAACAAGGAATCCGAACAAAAAGGTGCAGGTGGTTGAAGAGTTCAAGCAATGCATTTACCAGGTGCTTTTCAGTTCTTTTCCATCACCTGATTCGTTGAAACCTATTTATAACGCCCTTCGCAACGGGATTTCGGATACTGATGTACAGGATGTGCTCTATGAGCTGTATAATTCGGCATATATTGCTTATCTGCAGTCGGATGACCAAAATGAGGAAGCTTTTAAAATCCTTTACCATGAATACTTGAACGGTAATAAAAATGAGTTTATCCGCTCAGGCCTCGACAACAGTATCCGCAACATGATTGATTTAACCAATGGTGCTCCCAATGAAGTAGCGGCTTACGACACTTTGGCTGCCAGGTATCCGAGGCTGATGGATTTCGATGTATTTGTATATAACCGTTGCCAGGCCGTGATTAATGCGGCGAGGTTTGCATTCCTCAACAAAAATGCACAGGATGGCGAACGCTTGTTGAAAAAATTCGATGCCGATAATTATTACGATAAATCGAGGCCGGCCTATTGCAATCCATCCATGGTTTACAGCCTGGCCGGATCGTATTACTTTAAGAAAAATAACATTGCCAAGGCAAAAGCCATGCTCACGAAAGGCTTAACCTACGATCCCGACAATTACGAATTAAAGGAAAAACTGAAGGAACTCCGGTAAATATTATTTATCCACTGCCAGGTTAAAGGTTTTTTGAATAACCATGATGTTACCCAGCCGTGTTTTATATTCGGCCTCGAAGAGCAGGCTTTTCATTACAAAATTGCTGGACGAAACCGGGATTTCGAGAATCCCGCTGGCGCCTGACACTTTCAGTTTCTGGCGTGATTCGGGATCCGAACGTGGCGCGGCGTAAAAGGTTACATTTTTTTGTGGCTGCGCCAGGCTCACCTGCAATATGTACTTGCCTTCGAGCAAGGTATGGTCGATGCCCCTGATTACAATGCTGTTATTATTGATGATTTCGCTGCCGTCCTTCTCATATTCCTTCAGCCCGGGCTGAACCTTGTTTTTCTTATAAATGCGTGTAGCCAGTATTGCACCGCTTTCATAATACTTGGTTTCGACACCTTCTTTTTCGCCATTTACATAATTAGAGACTTCGAAAGGCTTGCCGTTTTTATAAAAGTGGGTGCATTGCCCGTTCCTGTGACCGTCGGCATAAACGGCATCCATATAAAGTTTACCATCGGTGCTGTATTCGCGCACCCTGCCGTTGGCTTTTCCTTTTTTATATTCAACAATATAATGAACCATTCCATTATCGTAATACACTTTCTGCTCACCCTCCAGCAGGCTGTCGCCCGCAGCCTGGTCGGGATTCAAATTGCC
>DGQJ01000332.1:0-16782 GCA_002389705.1 Bacteroidales bacterium UBA4417 | reverse complement strand
CGGGTACCTGGCCAGGAATACAAATCCGTTCTTTTTGTATAGCACTTTCATGGCCGGAATATTCTGTTTCCAGTTGTTGTAATGTGGCTCTTTTAGCACCAGGTAAAACGGGCGATCGATGTTGCCGGTGAACAGCCACCTGGGCAGGGCAACATCGTCGGGCATTTTTTGGGTATAAAACAGCGGAGCATAGCTAAAAAATCCCGAATTCAGCACATAGCAATGTTCGGTGGATTTCGATTTATAAAAATCGATCACTGCCCGTTGTGAATATTTCTCGATGCGATACGGGAAAATGATGATGACCGCAGCAATAAAAACTGTTGTTGCGATAAAAAGCACCTTCAGGGCCCTGGCAATGCGATTGCGGCTGGCTGAGATCACCGCGTATGTGGCCATAGCCAGCAGGAAAAGCCCGAGCAGCCATTCAAAACCGGTCCAGGTAACCTCTGCCTGCAGGTTACCGACAGCAAAATCGTCCTTTATGATACCCGATTCAATGATACGGGTTTTGTATTTTTCGATATAGGGTACCGCTGCAACCAGTATCGAAAATAGGGCTGCAAAAAGCAAGAGAAGTGCGCTCAGCCATTTGCGCCATTTTAAAGTACCGTTCAGCAGGTCGTGAATGGCTGCCGCCGCCAGGAAAGTAAGCGGGAAATAGCAAAGCGAACTGTAATGTACAATTTTTGTTTTAACGATCGTGAACAGGATCAGCACTACCCAGAACAGGATGAGCATAATGCTGTGAAACCTCCGTTGGTCAGCGGACTGTGAGCCTGGTATCCTGAAACGCATCAGTGCAAAAAGCGATGCCGGGAAAACACCAACCAGCAATACAACAAAATGATAACTCCAATGCCCGCCATGCCCTGCGTCGGGAATGGTGAAAAGGCGAACCTGGTAAAGAATAAACTTCCAAACCATATCGGCGTGCCCGTTCATAAGTTGAGCCAGGAACCAGGAGCCTCCGATAAGAATCGTAAACAGGAAAAAAACCAGGATATCAGTAAGGCGCAGGTTAAACAGAGGCGATGTTTTTAAAAACCTGCTTTTCAGGTTTACCAGCTGCAGCAGCGACGGGATATAAGCAATGGCTACCACCAGCCCCACAATAAGCAAAGCTGTAGGCCCTTTGGTTAAAATGGCCAGGCCTGTGAAACTCCCCCATAAGGCAGCATTGAGAAACCGTTTTAATGGCTTTATGGATTCTGAGTTGGTATTCAGTTGAACAAAAAACCATATCGCTATAAAAATCAGCAGGTTAAACCAGGGGTCGATAATGCCCGAACGGAAATAAAAATGTGGCAGAATGCTGCCGGCATATACAATCACCCACCAGATACCAAAACGCTCGTTGTAAAGTTTCCTCCCAATGTTAAAAATTACCAGCAACGAAATTATACCGCATACCGCGTTTGGAAACCGTGCTGCAAACTCATTGATGCCAAAAGCTTTCATGCTCAGTACCTGCATCCAGATAAACAGCGGTGGTTTTTCCCAGAAAGGTTTAAAATCGATTTGAACGTTCAGGTAATTGTGGCTCACAATCATTTCGCGGGCACATTCGGCAAAATTTATTTCGTCCCAGTCGAACAGGTGTACGCCACCCAAAAACGGAATAAAAAGCAGGGATGCGATTACAACTATTGCAGATTGAAGGAGTAAGCTTCGATGGGTTGTATTGATATTCACTTCGGTGATTTTCATCAAAATTATAAAAACATTTGCAATCCGCAACAAGCCGTGGAAATATGAAGCGGTTCTTCCATCGCGGATTACCTGAATTTAAGTATGCATATTTTTATTTTTGTTAATGATAATTTTTTATAGATTTACGGAATCAAAAAACAAACAAGCAGGAACTTTCTTTTACTAACACCACCAGGCATTCTGATGCTTGTCAGTATTTCCCGGATTTTATTTGAAAAGTTCATATTCAGGTTTTCGGGTCAATGTTTCGTACTGGCATAAAAGCTGCGCTATGCAAAGTAACAAATAACTAAAATGACGGATAAAGATAAATTCAGGGGAGCTTTTTACTATAAGTTCCTTTATGTGCATGTGTGTTTGTTTCACAGGCTGTTTTACCGCAGGTTTAAAGTAATTGGGAACGAAAAAATACCTTCCAATACCCCGGTAATATTTGCGCCAAACCACCAGAATGCGCTTATGGATGCCCTTGCTGTGCTTTTTGCCGCCCGCAGGCCTGTTTCTTTTATGGCGCGTGCCGATATATTTAAAAAACCTTTTGTTGCCAAACTTCTTAATTTCTTAAAAATACTTCCGATATACAGGATTCGTGATGGATTTGCTGAACTTGGCCGAAACCAGGAAGTTTTTGATACAACCGTTGAGGTACTGAAATCGAATATACCGCTTTGCATTTTGCCCGAAGGAAACCACGAAGGCTGCAAACGTCTCAGACCACTGAAAAAAGGTATATTTCGTATTGCTTTCCAGGCCGAGGAAAGCGCTGGGTACAACCTGAACCTTCATATTGTTCCTGTAGGAATCGATTATTCCGATTATTACCATCCCGGCGCTGACCTGGTGGTTGTATTCGGAACACCGATCCGCATTGCTGATTATTTTGAAATGTACCGGGAAAACGAACAAAAGGCGATCAATACGCTGGTGAGTGTGCTCTCAGAAAGCATGCGAAGCCTTATTATTCACATCCCCGAACAAAATTACGAACTCACCAACACCATCAGCGAGATGTACGAACCCAATGTTTGGGATACCTGCAATACGAATCGCCATCCTTACAATAAACTTACCATCAGGCAATATATAGTTCATAAAATTACCGAAGTTTTTACTGCCCACCCCGAAAAAGCTGCCGAAATTGGCGAAGTAATTGCCCGCTATAAATTAAAACTTGAGGCTTTGGGTCTAAACGATTGCCATCTTGTACACAAAAATCCCAGGTTCATGTGGCTTTTCATCGAAACGGTATTAACCGTTCTGCTGCTACCATTATACCTGTATGGAGCACTGCTGAATTTTATCCCTTATAAAATTGCTCAATCCATGGCTTCAAAGGTTAAAGATCCCAACTTTCGTACATCTATCCTCATGGGTGCGGGTCAATTGATATTACCTGTATATCACCTGTTACTTATTGCTTTGTTCTGCATCTTTACCAAAGTCCTGGCATTGAAAATTCTGTTTGCTGTTTCGTTGCCGGTATCCGCATTTTTTGCCTTGCACATGCACATCCATATCAGCAAACTCTGGATTAAACTCAGGGTTTTATGGATGCGTATTTCGGATAAATCCAGGTTTAACGAACTGGTTGATGTAAGAAGCCAGGTGATAGAACTCATAAAATCTTCCATTAAAAGTTAATCATATGCATAAAAATGTACTGATTATCGTAGTAATATGTTTCTTTCTGCCAGGATTGTTTGTAGCCAAAGCGCAGGAAACGAAAGAGAAAAAAGAAGCAAAAACACCTACCGGCTTATCATTTGGAGGACTTCCTACCATATCCTTTGATGCGGACATGGGATTTCAATACGGGGGACTGGTAAGTGTTTACGATTATGGTGATGGCTCAGCCTATCCTTCGTACAGGCAAATGATGAAGGTGGAGATTTCGCGTTATACCAAGGGTTCCGGAACCAACCAGTTGTTTTACGATGCAAAAAACCTGTTGCCCCATCATCTGCGGTTAACGGCCGATTTGAGCTATCTGACGGAAAAATCACTCGATTTTTATGGGTTTAATGGCTACCAGAGCAGGTTTGTCAAAGATTTTATGGATGAAGATTCGCCGGATTATATTACCCGGGTATTTTACCGCGACCTGCGGAAAATGTTCAGGCTCACGGCCGACCTGCAAGGCCAGATTTCAGGCAATAAATTCAGGTGGCTGGCCGGCTTCGGAATTATGCATATGGAAACCGGGCGTGTTGATTTCGATGCTATTAATAAAGGAAAAGATGAAGCCGACAAATTAACGGATACGGTAACACTTTTTGATAAATATGTCGGCTGGGGCATCATCAGCGAAGCCGAAAAAGACGGCGGGAATGCCAACTTCCTGAAAGCAGGCCTGGTATACGATACCCGCGACAACGAAGCCAATCCCATGAAAGGCATGTGGAGCGAAGCCCTGGTTACTTATGCCCCCAAATTTCTTTTTAATCCTGAGTTTTCGTATGCCAAACTGGTGCTGATACACAGGCAGTATTTTACATTGGTAAAAAACAAACTCTCTTTCGTTTACAGGGTTGGTTACCAGGGGACTATCGGGGGCGACGCACCGTTCTTTATGCAGCCTTATATGCTTAGTTCCTATTCATCGATTACCAAAACCGATGGGCTCGGAGGCGCAAAAACCCTGCGTGGCATTATGCGCGACAGGGTTGTGGGTAATGGAGTAGCTTACGGGAACCTCGAACTACGCTGGAAATTCCTGACCACACATATCGGGAAACAGAATCTCTATTTTGCATTGAATGGTTTTTCCGACGTTGGAATGGTGGTGCAGGAAGTAAAGATCGACAAATCAAAAATCAGTTTGGCCGACCAGGAAACCTATTTCGATTTTTCGTACGAAAAGGATAAGTTACACCCCAGCCTGGGAGCCGGGTTACGGGTGGCTCTCAATGAAAACTTTATTCTTGCCATCGATTATGGTTTTGCAACCAACAAACAGGATGGGCTGAAAGGGTTATATATCAATATCGGGAATTTATTTTAGCATAGCCCTCAGACGAAAACGAAATGCCCCGGATCATTTACGATCCGGGGCATTTTATTTTACAGCGACTTTGATTTTCAGAAATCGATATTGGGTTGCACCAGCAGCGACATGGTATTTAATTCGAGTGCAAGCAGGTTGCCATACCCGGGCTTATCATTCAGGTAAACGCCATTATCGAGATCGATAAAGTGAAAAGAGTCGGAAATAATACACTGATTTATGAAATCGAGCGTTACCGGTACATGGCCATGGATAATTTTCCGGTTGCCAAGTTTGGCAGGGTCAATCTTGTATTCACGAATCCACATCATCGACTGGGTATCGCTGAAAATGTCATCGAGTTCGAAATTAAAACCGGCATGTACAATCAGGAAATTTTTCCAGATCATGTAATATTCAAGCGATTCGATCCACTCAATATATTTTACAGGAATTTCTGCAACTGAATCGGCACTGTAGCTGATCATAGTTTCGGCTCCGCCGTGCATCATCCATTCCTTATACGATGAGGTTTTAAGTCCCAATATTTTGCGCAGTCCTTTTTTTGCCTGGTTTTCGCGATATACCTGAGCCATGTATTCCTCGTGGTTGCCTCTGATCACGGTTACATCTATCCCGTTATCGTGCAGTTGCATAATATAGTCAATCACACCCCTGCTCGACGGGCCTCGATCAATAACATCGCCCAGGAATATAAGCGCGTCGTCCTTGCGAAGCTCAATAAGATCTTCAACCAGCGCACGCAGCGTTAATAAGCATCCATGTACATCGGGTATAACCCAGGTTCTCATAAGGATATTAAAAAAGTTCCCTGGCTCATACAGACAGGGAACAAATGTTTGATGCTATTTCTTCGATTTCCCCTGGTTGGCAACTTCGTCCATCAGTTTTTTAATCACTTCAGGATCACCCAGGAAATAGTCTTTTACAAAATTGAGGTTTTCGTCGAATTCAAAAACATAGGGTATGCCTGTAGGCAGGTTCAGGTTTACGATATCTTCGTCGCTGATGCCTTTTACATGTTTGATTACAGCGCGCAGGCTGTTGCCATGGGCAGCTACCAGCACCTGGTCGTGGATGCGGAGCGATTCGCGGATTTCATTTTCCCAGTACGGAACCATGCGGTTAACGGTATCTTTGAGCGATTCGGTTACAGGTGCTTCGTCGCCGATTGCGGCATACTTAGGGTCGAGACGAGGGTTGCGCGGATCGTCGGCAGCAAGTTCGGCAGGTGGAATGTCGTAACTCCTGCGCCAGATCAGAACCTGTGCATCGCCGTATTTTTCAGCGGTTTCGGCTTTGTTAAGTCCCTGCAGGTTGCCATAGTGTTTTTCGTTCAGGCGCCAGCTTTTTTCAACCTGTATCCATAACAGGTCCATTTCTTCAAGTACCAGGTTCAGCGTTTTTATCGCTCTTTTCAGGTATGAGGTATAGGCCAGGCGGAAATCGAAGCCGTTTTCTTTTAAAACCTTTCCGGCTTCTTTGGCTTCTTTAATTCCACGTTCCGAAAGATCTACATCTGTCCAGCCGGTAAAACGGTTTTCTTTGTTCCATTCGCTTTCGCCATGGCGAATAAGTACTAGTTTTTTCATTGTATTGATTTTATAAATATAATTAGCTGAATGTCAGGTAAATTTCAACTATTGTTCTGTTTTGCAAATGTACAATATACTCATTATGTGTACAACTGCAATTTGCGGTTTTTATCTAAAGATTGTTAAACGAAATTCAGAGACGGTTGAAAATTGCTGAATATGTACATCAAGGTGACTTGAAGACGGAAGACGGAAGACCGAAGACCGAAGACCAAAGATAGAAGGCCATCTCCTCATCCTTTTTCGCCCATCTCCCATCTGGAAGTTACCAATTAAATTTGCATCACAATCTTAGAGTAATAGCCAAAAGGCTCCCATTTCGCATACCAGCCATGATGGAAGTGAGCACCCGGGACAAATCAATTTTTGAAAAACCAGGTTTCACTTCCGGAATATGTCTGTATTTTCGCAATTCAATTCAGCACATGGAAATTTATTCTGCACCTTTCTGGCTCAGGCTTCTGTATCCCCGTCAACTGTTGTGGCGTGTGCCAACCAGCCGCCGCGAAGTGTTTCTTACTTTCGACGATGGCCCGGTTCCCGGGGTAACCCCGCTGGTCCTTGGGATACTGAACAAGTATGACGTAAAAGCTACATTTTTCTGTGTAGGCGAAAATGTGCAGAAATATCCTGATATTTTCTCCATGCTGAAAAAAGGCGGTCATGCCATCGGGAATCATACCTTTCATCACCTCAAAGCCTGGAAGTCAACCCGCGAAGAATATCTTTCGGATTGTGAGCAAGCCAATGCCCTGGTTGGCAGCAGTTTATTTCGACCACCACACGGGCAGTTAAACCGCCGGATTGCTGCTCTCCTGAAAAGAAAGTACAAAATTGTGATGTGGAGTGCCCTCTCCGGCGATTATAATCAAAACCTCGATGGTGAGCAGTGCCTTTCTCATGCCATAAGACACACTCGCCCGGGTGCCATCATTGTTTTTCACGATAGCCTGAAGGCACAGCAGCGGATGGAATACGCGTTGCCTTTATATATTGAATACTGCCTCAGCGAGGGCTATTCTTTTGGGATATTGGAGTAGTGTTGATGGAAAAGGGGAGAGACGGAGAAACGGAGATGGGGAGAAACGGAGAGACGGCGAGTGGGAGAGCCTCCAGATATGAAATCGTGAAGGGACTTCATAAACCCAATGATCCGAAACCCGGAACCCTATCACCAGCATTCAGCAGCCTACTTTTTAACCACAAATTTTCTTGTAACTATTCCTTGCTGAAATCCCAGCCGGAGTATATATACCCCGTCTTTGAGTGAGTTTACATGAATGGTCATACTCGTTTCGCTCGTTTCTTCAGGAAATGTCTTTGTTGATTTTCCGTCGACTGCCGTGATTTCAACAAATTTGAAAGGGCCCAGGTTGTGATTTATCGCCAGTTGGTCGGTAGCGGGATTCGGGCTTATTGTAAGGTATTTACCCGCCGGAAGGTCGTCGATGCCCAGGGTAACAGAATTGTTCGATGAAATAAGCCAGTACTCCGGATCAAAGGTAACCGTGCTTATGCCAAATCCCGGGTTGAATGAAAATACCTGGCCTGAAGAAGTGTTGTTGAACACGATTATTGTATCCTTGCCTTCGCCTGCAAACATGATCGGAACCGGCATTTCGAAAAAGCTTACCGAAGGATGCGACTGCCCCTGGTTTATAGTTACCGTTGCCGAATGATCAGCTGATTGCCCGACATGGATAGTGTAAGTAGGGTAACCTTGTCCGTAGAGCCAGTCGGCAAAGTATCCGTCCAGGTTTTTGCCCGAAGCGGCTTCCAAATGTTTCTGAAAATCTGAACTTCGTGCGAACCCGTGTTTAAGTTTCGGATCTTCCAGATAAGTATTCATTCCCTTAAAGAAAGCTGAATCTCCAATAATCCATCGCAACTGGTGCAGGATTAATGCGCCTTTGCGGTACGACAATCGTGAATCGAAAATCCTGTTTACACTGGTGGTATCATCGCAATATACTGATCCGCCGCCCGAGCCACACACATAGGAGATGTTGCTGCGTTTCCATAAATCCCAGTATTCTTTATCCGTTCGTTCGTACCTCAGGCCGGTTAAATACGTTGCGAAGCCTTCGTTCAACCATATATCGTGCCATGATCCGCAGGTAATCATATCGCCAAACCATTGGTGGGCCAGTTCGTGGGTTATGGTTTCACGGCTAAAAGCGCCTTTGCCCAGGAAAGTCATGGTTTGGTGTTCCATGCCACCGCTCCAGCCAAACTGGGCTTGACCATATTTTTCGGCCCTGAAAGGGTAGGGTGCGAAAATCTCTTCGAAAAACTGCATGGCAGGAATGGCATCTTTTGCATTGTTGACAAGCAAAGATGAGTCCTCCGGATACACATAATTCAGCACTTCCAGTGAGCTGTCGGTTGTAACATAATAGTCGGAAAAACGGGCATAATTGGTTGATGCTATTGCTATAAGGTATGATGCAATTGGATAACGATGCTTCCAATGTGCCAGCACAGCATTGGGCCCGTATGGTGTTTCGCTGATCAGCATCCCGTTACTGGCCACATGATTCCCTTTGGGCGTGACCACAAACATATCAATCGAATCGATTTTGTCGGTCAGGTCATTTTTCGAAGGCCACCAGTCGGAGGCTCCNNCTGGCTGTAGGATCACCATGGTAAAAGATGGTAACCGAATCGAGACTGCCCTGGGCTACACTTTTATCAAATGGAACTGTAACCACGTTGCCGTTATGGGCTGGGGACTTTTTTACACCATGGTAAAATGCCGAATCGGCCGAGATTGTTTTATACAACTCAAATTGAATACTTTCCATTCCGGTTTGTGTAGAAACAAAATAAGAGGTTACCGAGCCGCTGATTGATGATTTGGAAGGATCGGCAAACAGGAAGAAACGATGGTATTTCAGGTCGTAATTATTTACAATCAGCGATTCGTGTGGTTGCATCAGTTTACTGTAAGCGGCTTTTTCGTTATCAGCGATCTGCTGCAGTTCATTGGAGGTGTGTTTTTGCTGCGCAGATACACCGGCAGTTACACATATCAGCAAAAAAAATAAGATATACCTTGAGCCATTAAACTTCATAAAGCAGGAAATTATGTGTGTAAAGATACGCAGCATAGTGAGAAGTAAAGTAAAACATGCCTGTGAAATTTGTCAATATTAAAGAAATTAAGGAATTTCACTTGGCATGGCAGGCCTGGTATTTTGTTGAAAAGACTTATTGCTTGATTTCCACAGCAGGAAAATAAATTTCCTGCTGTGGAAAATATAATTTCCTGCGGTGGAAAATTTAAATTCCTGCTGTGGAAATTTATTTTTCACAGCAGGAATTTTGGAAAGGCTAATCAAGTTTCCCGGAAGGGGAAAAAGATCAGGTGGATGCAAAAGGAAATTCGATCAAAACATCAATTGGCTTTTTACTTTTATACAGTCGTTACCTTCTCCCTCGAAAAATTATTGGCTTTCGCATATAGTTTGCACTGGTGCATAAATGCCTGCAGCCGCGAATCGATGTTGGTCGACTCCTGTCCGTCGTAGGCAATGTTCTCCCAGGGGATATTGTTGTTGTTGCGGCGGAATTCGTTGCTGGCCGAAGCCACCAGTGTACCTGGCATGCAGGTAAAAGGCATAATATAAATAACGCCCGAAATATTGGTTTTTACCAGTCCTCCGGCTGTGCCAAAGGCAGCAATAGGGTCACCATCGTAATCCTTATGAATATAGGGAGCGCTTTTTTCCATCATTTCTTCAAGCTCTATTTCCCGCTCCATCTCCACGAAATTCTTCACCGTGTTTTTCAACTTGTTGCCGGTATAATGCTGCCCCCATTGCTGGATTTTGGCTTTAAACAAGCCTTTGATGTCACCTTTCCAGATGCTGTCGCGCTCGTACCGGTACGATGAATAAATGAGCCATTCGCCAAAAGGAGCCATGATGGTTTCGGCACCCAGGGCTTCCAGTTTTTCGACCAGGTATGAACTGCAATAAGGATTATCGCGCATAAAGGTTTCGCCAACAATTACAATGATTGGCTTTCGCTTTCCATCAACCACTTCGAGTTTGCTGAAGGCTTTACCGGCCTGTTCCAGCGTTTTGGGCAGCGTTCCCGACCCGGTTTCAACAGATTCAATAACCTTCTGCAGCCAATACTGGTAAAGCGTTTCGGCGGAACCTTTCACCTTTTCGTAAGGTCTTTTCTCCTGTACCATTTTCTTCAGCAGGTCGGTAGCCACAATTCCCTTCCAGGCATTGAGCCTGAATTTAGCCGATTTGCCGGGCGCTATCTCGGCATAGGAATTGTCGTTTGTGGGGGTTAAGATTTCAGCTTCATAATACCCAAGCCTGTCGAAAATGATGCGGTGCAACTTGTTGTAATCGCCGAAACGGCAAGGGCCGTTGTGGTCGGGCATAAAAAAAGTCATCTTCGAGGGGTCGGCACCTGGCTCCTGTAGTTTTTTCAGGAAACTGCCCAGTGTGGCAATAAAAGGGAAGCATTCCTGCCCGTTGGTTTGCTTTCGGGCGATCTCAATTTCGTAAGGTCCAGGCATGGGCAGCACCTCGGCATTGATACCGCACAAACGTGAAGCCGCGGCCATAGCATGTACCGTATCGCGGGCATAGGGGAAATAAAGCGTACGGCCCTCAACCTTGTTGGCCAGGTTATGAATATATTTAGCCGGAATTTCTGTTTTACCCTGAACTTTCAGGTATCCTTCGAGGCTGTCGAGGAATGCTTCGAGCCGTGTTACCAGCCCCGCATCAGCGCTGTGTTCGTCAACTTCAAGGTGAAGGTAGGGTTTGCCTTTCATCTCCTCACGTACATAATGCGTTAGAAACGAATCGGGGCCACAGCGGAAATTTCCCAGGTACACGCCAAACAAATTGTTGTTTTTCCGGATCAGCCGCGAGGCTGCAAGTATCTTTTGCCCGTTGGGCCAGTACATCATGCGGTAATCGTCAAAAATATTTTCCTCGTGCAGCGGTAGAAAATCAAGTGGTATCGGGATGGTATTCAGGTTGATGAGTTTCTCCACCAGGCGGAGGTTTAATGCAGGATCGCCTGTATTGTAAGGACGGCCCAGAATTACCATGGCTTTTTTGTCGGCAGGAAGGTTTTCGAGTATGCTGCGACCGCGTGAGCGCAACACCGTTTCGAACATGGTTTGTTGTTCGTCGGCCCGGAGTATCGCTTTTGTGGTTTTTGATTTTGCAATGCCAAACTTCTCCTTCATAAACGAGGCAAGCTCGTTGTTGAGTACCTTGCCGAAATACCGGAAATGCAGGGTAGGAGTGAGGAATTTATTCCTGGTTTCAGGATCGGTAAAGGCACTTCGCAGCATAAATGGATATGTCTGTATCCAGGGGCAGTTGGGGTTATTGGTTGGATTTGTTTTGGTGCCTTTTGCATTCACAATAAATGGAAGAAACACAAAGTCGACTTTTTTCTGCAACAGGTTTTCTACATGCCCGTGCATAATCTCGACCGGGAAGCAGGTTTCGGCAACCATAATTTCCAGCGATTTTTTGGTAAGCTGGTAATCGGTCGGGTCGGAGAGTACAATCCGGAAATCGAGTTCTTTAAAAAGCGTTCGCCAGAACGGGAATTGCTGCCAGAATACCATCAGGGCATGTGGTATGCCTATGGTGATACGTCCATCAGCCGGAGATTCGGCAAAATCACCAACCAGGTATTTAAGCCTTTCTTCAAAATAATTGGGTATATCCTTCCCTTTGCCTTTGCGGTCGTCAACTTCGTACATTTCGCATCGCCCGCCGTAGAAAAGCGCCTTCTTTTCGCCGGCTACTTTTACTTTCTGTATTTCGCAGTGATTGGTGCACGACTTGCAGGTAAAACTGTCGATACTGAACGGGAGTTCGCTGATATGAAACCCCTTGAAACGGGAAGGCTGACCTTCAGCCATCGATTTCCTGGCGAGAATGGCCGCACCTATGGCGCCGGTGACATCGAAATGTGGGGGGATGATGATGGGTTTGCCGGTAATTTTCTCGAATGCGGCTACTACCGATTTGTTATTGGTAACTCCACCCTGGAAGAATATTTTGTTGCCTACCGGCTTATCGCCGACTACTTTCTGGATATAGTTCTGAACAATTGAATACGCCAGTCCGCCTACCAGGTTATCCTTATCGGCACCCCGCTGCTGGTGTGAGTTCAGGTCCGATTCCATAAACACAGTGCAGCGGTCGCCCAGGCGTACCGGTTTTTCTGCAGCCAGAGCCAGGTCCTCGAATTCATTAATGATGTTGATATTCAGTTTTTCGGCCTGCTCTTCCAGGAACGAGCCTGTGCCGGCAGCACACACCTTGTTCATTTCAAAATCCACAATAACACCATCCTGGATGGAGATATATTTCGAATCCTGCCCTCCGATTTCGAAAATGGTATCCACGGTTGGATCGTGGTCGATTGCAGCCGTGGCCTGTGCTGTAATTTCGTTGCGTATCAGGTCGGCGCCGATAAAGTCGCCAATAAGGTAACGCCCCGAGCCTGTAGTTCCTGCAGCAATTACCTCAACCTCGGAGCCTATTTCTTCGAATATTTCTTTCAGCCCGCGCTGAACGGCATTCAGCGGCTTACTGGCCGTAGGCAGGTAGCGGCGGGCAACGACGTTGTGCTGGTCATCTATCAGCACCACGTTTGTGCTCAGCGATCCGATATCAACACCCAGCGAGACTTTTATTTTCTGCCCCGGTATTTTCTTTACCACCACTTCCTTGTTGTAAATGGCTGCCGAGGTGACCAACTGATCGTGGGCAACATTTTCGTATTCTTTATTCAGCAGGTAATGGTTAAGGTCACCGAGGCCTTTAAATGCAGGAACTGCATCCCTGCCGTTGGAGAGTATATGAAATAAAGCCCCAATGGCACCCATAGAGGCATGGTATTTCGGGATGATCAGCTCGTCGTCCCCAAGTTCGAATACTTCGCGAAACGCCCGCACCATGCCGGCATTGGCTGCCACTCCGCCCTGGAACAGGAAGGGGGCCTTGTATTTTTTACCCCTGCCGAGGTTACTTTTAAAATTCCGGGCCACGGCAAAACATAGTCCGGCAACAATATCGTGAAGCGGGGTAGCAATCTGCTGCAGGTGTATCATATCGCTTTTGGCAAACACGCTGCAACGTCCGGCTATGCGGGGCGGATTTTCCGACAGCAATGCCAGGTTGCCGAATTCATTTTCAATGGATACGCCTATCCGCTTAGCCTGTTGATCAAGAAATGAACCTGTGCCGGCAGCACAAAGACTATTCAGGGCAAAATCGGCCAGGCGCGAATGCCCGTTTTCCTTGCCGTTCTCCATCAGGATGAGCTTTGAGTCTTCGCCACCCATTTCGATGATGGTCTTTGCTTCCGGGTACAACTCCGAGGCGGAGGTTGACTGTGCAATGATTTCGTTGATAAAGGAGCCACCAATCAGTTCGGCAGCTTTTTTGCCACCACTCCCGGTAAGCGCAATACAGCCAATTTGTTCAGTTCCGTAGCTGGTTATGAGATCTTCAAGAATATTCTTCAACACATAAAATGGCCGGCCTTCGCAATAGGTATAGCGGCTTTCAACAATATTGCGATCTTCATCCATCAGCACTGTGTTCAGTGAAATGGATCCCAGGTCAAACCCCAGGTGATATTTATGACTGTGGTTTATGGTATCCTGTTTCATAATCCTGATGTATAAATAACTATCGATTTTGACTAATAGCAAGCTAAGATAGTGAATATTATAAGTTTATACAATATTATTTTTTTGCCTGACAAAATCCCGGTTCATAATGCCGGTTTCTTAAATCCATAGATTTACAGGGTCTTTTAGAAATAATGGAAACAGCTGTTCCTTCTTAAAAAGCTTTTGATTGGTCTTGCAAATTTCTAATCCGGTAGATATTATAAATATATGCATATATAAACGTGCTGTTTTTCATTGAAAATCATTTATTTATAAATTCCTTGATTTGATGAGTTTATTTTTGATTGAAAGTATTAAGTCAACATCAGGCAATTTATTTGAAAGCTGGTTTCGTGGTGGTCTATTCATTGAAACGTGTGTTTACATTTCCTCCCCAAATTTTTCGCATCTTTGCAAAAGCAAATTCACCGGAACAATGCCTTTCAACCTGAAACAGAATATTTTTAATATACTGAAGTTCCTTGTACCTTCAGCTTTGGTTTTCTACACGCTTGCATGTGCTACCATTGTTTCACCCACAGGCGGGCCGAAAGATGTTACCCCGCCCAAACTGGTAGCTTCTGAGCCTAAAGCGCTCTCCACCAATTTTAATGGGAATAAACTTGTGCTCACTTTCGATGAGTACATACAGTTGAAATCACCCGAGAAATTCCTGCTGATTTCGCCGCCGCTCAAAAAAATGCCGGAAATAAATATAAAGCGTGGCCGCGATGTGGTGGTTAAACTGGAGGATACCTTGCTGCAGAATACAACCTACAACTTCTATTTTGGCGAAGCTATTGTAGACCTAAACGAAAGCAACCCGATCCCGAATTTTAATTTCGCATTTTCAACCGGCAACGAAATTGACTCACTGAGCCTCTCGGGAAGTGTTACCGATGCATTTACCCGTTTGCCGGCTAAAGGTGTTTTTGTAGGATTGTACAGGGATTTTTCTGATTCGATACCCATGAAACATATCCCGGTTTATGTTTCGCGTACTACCGACAATGGGAATTTTCATTTCAACAACCTGGCATCAGGCAAATATTGCGCCATGGCCCTCATGGACGGAAATAACGATTATATGTTCAACCTGCCTACCGAAATGGTTGGTTTCAGCAGCGATTCAGTACAGCCTTATTATAACGCCATTAACCTGAACGATACGGTGGCAATGAAAAAAGCTGATCTTAAAAAGGAAAAACTGGTAACCATGACCATATTTCCGCAACCGGATTCGGTTCAGAAGGTGCTGAAAAGTGTGATTGCCGCCAAAAATAAGTTATCAATAGTATTCCGTTACCCTACTACTAAACCGTCGTTCCGGGCTTTAAATATTCCCGATTCGCTGCCCTGGTCATTGCAGGAATGGAACCGGACCAATGATACCCTTAACGCCTGGCTGCTGAATAAGCCTGATACCCTTAAACTCGAAATTACGGATCGTGGCGTTATTCTCGATACCATAGCAATTTCAACCGAAATGAAAGTGGTTGGGAAACCCCGCAATCCTGAAAAAGCACCCCGCCTTACCTTTGCCTCAAATGCAGGCAGCCGCGTGCTTGGTTATAATAGTCCATTGAATATTTCGTTCGTGAACCCTGTTGGCAAATACGATATAAGCAAAATTGTCTGCACCCGCATTGCATCTAAGGATACACTTCCGTTTAAACCGGAGATCAGATTTACAGATAGTATTCAGCGGCATCTGCAGATTACATACAACTGGAACCCCACCGACAAATACGACGTTTATATCCCCGAGGCTACTTTTACAGGTATTTACAGGGATACCTGCGATTCGACCCATATTGCTTTCCAGGTAAAATCGCCCGAAGAGTACGGGAAGTTTACGGTATTGATTACCCGCAAGGATAAAAGTTACCCGGTTATAGTCCAGTTGCTTACTGATAAAGGCCTGGTTGTTGACCAGCGCATTATTACTAACGAAAAAAGTGCTGATTTCGGGCTGTTACCACCCGGCAAATACGGACTAAAGGCAATTATGGATGCCAATGGCAACGGACGTTGGGATACAGGAATTTTTATTAAAAAGATTCAGCCCGAAAAAGTAATAATGCACCCCAAATTATTTGAGGTGCGCATGAATTGGGAAGAAGAAGAAACCTGGGATTTGTAAAAACTTAACAAGCGCAATAAAAGGCTTTCGCCGTTTTATTGTGCTTCGTTACATTTGTTGATACAGGTTATAATGTCGAGTAGCGTACTGTTCTTTAACGAGTAGTGAATCTGTTTTCCATCACGTTTCGAAGCAAGAATGCCTTTGCTTTTCAGGATGTTGAGATGATGCGATGCTGCAGCCTGCTCGATATGTAATGCTTCGTATATTTCAGTTACATTGAGTCTTTTGTTGTTGTTCAGCAATTCAATTATGGCTATGCGCATAGGATGAGCCATGGCACGCAGTTTACTTGCTGCGGCTTCAAGTTTTACAATGTCAAGTTTCAAGTGATCAGTCATTTCATTAATTTTTTGCAAAAATATAAATAAATACATTACCGCAACGTAAATATGTAAATTTATTCATAGGTAAATATAAATTAATTTGCATTTAGCGTTTCAGGCATTTTTGAATCGGCGCAAAGGGGCTAACTTCGTAGTCCGTGAGTTAACAAAAAAATCAAAGGTTTCAGGATCAGAATTGTTTTGTTCTGATGTGGGTGAAGTTGTTAAAATTCCTTGATGGTACTAAACAAACAGGCTGGTAAATTCAAACTTTGTACCGTCGAACAAGCCCTGGTCACTTAACTTCAGCTCGGGGATTACCA
>DGQJ01000227.1:24767-31266 GCA_002389705.1 Bacteroidales bacterium UBA4417 | reverse complement strand
TGTTAAAGATATCATTAAGGAATACAAACAGGCATAAGCATAACTTCGCAGGCATAATAATCATTTTTGATTGTAAAAACTGCTTCCATTACCGGAAGCAGTTTTTTTTTAACTATTAGGATACTATACGCAAAACAGAATATNNGAAACTTGAACAGGAAGCGGAAGAGATAAAACAACAGGCTGAAAGAGCCAACCGCATTAAATCCGACTTCCTTTCGATGATGAGTCATGAAATACGCACTCCCATGAATGGCATTGTGGGCATGACCAGTTTGCTCCTCGATACCAAAATTACTCCGGAGCAGCATAATTACCTCGAAACGCTCAGGATCAGTGCTGATAACCTGATGTCCATCATCAACGACATTCTTGACTTTTCAAAAATAGAAGCCGATAAACTCATGCTTGACGAAAGTTCATTCGAACTCCGCAAATGCATTGAGGAAGCGCTCGATATTTATGCCATAAAAGCCATAGAAAAGGGCATCGACCTTTTGTATATGCTTCAGCCTGAAGCACCGCCATTCTTAATAGGCGATATGAAAAGACTTCGCCAGGTGCTCGGTAACCTGATAAACAATGCTATAAAGTTTACTGACGAGGGCGAAATTTTCATTTCCGTTGAGAAAAAATCACAGACTGACGAATATTGCGAACTGCTGTTTTCGGTGAAAGACAGTGGAATAGGAATACAGAAAGAAAAACTCTCACTTATTTTCGAAGCCTTTACCCAGGGCGAATCCTTTGTTTCGCGGCGCTATGGAGGCACCGGTTTAGGACTTGCCATTGCACGCCATATGGTTGGCCTGATGGGTGGAAAAATATGGGCCGAAAGCACGCCAGGAAAGGGAGCCATATTCTTTTTTACCGTAAAGCTGAAAATAGCCGATACGCCCACAACCAAGCTTTACATCCGCGGACAGATACCCGAACTGCGGGGAAGCCATGTTCTGATTGTCGACAGCGATCAGACTTCGCGGCAGATATTTACAGTTCAGTTCGAGGCCTGGGGTATGAAAGCCTTCACAGCTTCCAGTGCAAAAGAAGCCATACGGATTATTGATAACGAGGACACCTATTTCGACCTTGGAATTATTGATATGCAAGCCACCGGTTCCAATGGAATAGAACTGGCGCAAACCATACGCGAAATTCCGTTTAAAGGAGATATGCCGTTTATCCTGGTATCATCGTTAGGGAAAGTAAACGATTTGCCAAAAGGCCTGTTCGATGCGCAACTTACCAAGCCTGTAAAACTAACCGATTTGTTCGAGCTGGTGCTGAGTGTGATGTCAGAAAACAGGAACCGCAAAAAGAACATAGCCGACCACAGTGTCGACAAAAAACTGTCGGACAAACTTCCGTTGAGCATTCTGCTGGCTGAAGATAATTTTACCAACCAGGAACTTGTGGTTACGCTGATGCGTAAAATGGGTTATGCTATTGATGCCGTTGAAAACGGTCGCAAAGCGCTCGAAATCATGGAGCACAAATCGTTCGATATTATCCTGATGGACGTGCAGATGCCGGTAATGAACGGGCTAGAAGCCACTCAGGCCATTATTGAAAAATATCCCGAAGATGTTCGTCCACATATCATCGCCATCACAGCCAATGCCATGCCCGGCGACAGGGAACGTTTCCTGGAAGCCGGTATGGTTGATTACCTGTCGAAGCCAATCCGTTTTAAAGACGTGCAGGATGTGCTGATAAAATGGGGTCGAAAAAAACACAGCAACTAACAACAAACCAACCCCAAAAGCCGGCTATGCCGGTTTTTTTATGTCCGATAAATTAGCCGGTTGATTCAGGAATTAACACCGCACCTTAATATTTGTTACCTTTGCCGGATCATAGAAGTACTGATGTTCAAAAAATAGAAAGTCTCTGCTTGTATATGACAACCCATAAAAGTTTAACAAAAAGCAGATTTGAACACAATGAATAATTCCATTTACAGCATTATTACCGGTACAGGTAGTTGCATACCTTCACGAAAAATAACCAATGAAAGTTTTCTGAATAACGAGTTTTACGACACCGATGGTAGCCGGCTTGATAAAACGAACCAGGAAATAATTGACAAATTCGAAGAAATCACAACCATTTCGGCACGGCATTACATAGCGGATCATAAAGTTACATCCGATATGGCTTTTTTGGCCGCAGTTGAAGCAATCAGAACCGCTGATATTGAAAAAGAGGAGCTCGACTATGTAATTGTTGCTCACAATTTTGGCGATGTGAAACATGACAATAACCGTTCGGATTTTGTTCCCAGCCTGGCGGCCCGCGTAAAACACAAACTGGAAATAAAAAATCCGGATACGGTGGCTTACGATATAACTTTCGGGTGCCCCGGTTGGTTACAAGCTGTTATCCAGGCTGATTATTACATTAAATCAGGCGATGCAAAAAAAGTCCTGGTAATTGGCGCAGAATCACTTTCGCGAATTTCGGACCCGCACGACCGCGACAGCATGCTGTATGCCGACGGAGCAGGAGCTGTAATTATTGAAGCAAAACAGAGCAGTACCCCAACAGGCATATTGGCACATAAAACACGTTCGGATACATTCCTGTATTCGAAAATGCTGCATATGGATAAATCGTACAATCCTGAATTTGAAAACGAGAACGCGATTTTCCTGAAAATGAATGGCCGCAGGCTGTACCAGTATGCACTCGAAACAGTGCCTCAAGCCATAAAAGCCTGCCTCGAGAAGAGCCATACACACCTGAACGAAATCAAAAAAGTATTGATACACCAGGCCAATGGCAAAATGGATGATGCCATACTGCGCCGTTTATATAATTTGTACGAAATAGCAGATTTACCCAAGGATATTATGCCTATGACTGTTTCATTCCTGGGAAATACTTCCGTAGCCACTTTACCCACGTTGTACGATCTTATTCTGAAAGGAAAACTACAGCCACATTCGATTGCAGAAGGCGATCTGCTGGTATTTGCTTCGGTAGGCGCCGGGATGAATATTAATGCAATGATTTACAAAGTGTAAAATATTGATTTAGCTATCATTATCTGGAATACTTTTTTTGTAATCCATGAAATGATAAATGAAATTAATACATCTGCAAGAGGAATCGTTTCTCACAAAATTTTGGCAGGCTGCCACCTTATAGAAGCTACTTTTATGAAGAAAATGAGGTGTACATTAAAAATGGACAATTTCTGTGATTCGGTTTGTTTATTTCAGAAAATTTGATAATTTTGCACCCCTCAAATACGGCGAGGTAGCTCAGTTGGTTAGAGCGTCGGATTCATAACCCGAAGGTCACGAGTTCAAATCTCGTCCTCGCTACTCTTTATGAAATGATTCAAAAGTAAAAGGCTGCCTAAAAGGTGGCCTTTTTATTTTATAACAGGACGAAAAGTGTTGAGCCGGAAGCGCAAATGTAGGAACCCGAATTATTGATTGCCAGATGCAGATACAGGACCAAACCTGAAGCATGAAAAGGAAAAAAATCAAAAAGCCGGGCTATGAAATCCCGGCTAAGTAAAGTATTGAAATTTCATGTACTTCGAAGCACAATAATTAATCGATAACCTCCATTTTTTCCTTGTACACCACGCCCCTTTCTTCAAGGCCTTTAAACAGAAATTTTACAATATTTTCATCTTTACCCAGGTATTCGGGAGCCGAAATACCTTTGTGGCTGTAGAGCCCCTTTGATAGAAGCCTGGCAACAACCGTAGCGGTATAGCCTGTGGTACGCGCCATTGAATGCACCCCGGTGGCTGTATCGAACCTGTCGTACAAATCCCAGGTATATCGCCTGCGAACACCATCTTTTAGTCCTTCGGTAATCACCTGCATAATAGTAATATCCTCCTCTCCTACGCCGAGTTTCCATTTCGGGAACAGCAATCTGGAGGTAAATTCAAGCGGGCTGATCATTGCACCGTTAATCAGGATTGGTTCTTTATCAAAAAAGCCGGTATCGCGCAGCACAGCCATTTTTTCAATATGCCCTTTGTACCTGAGTGTTTTTTCAATCAGGAAATCGCCTTTTACGGTGGTAGCAAGGGTACGCAGCCCGTCGCTGTTAAAAGCTTCGAGTGTGCCAATGCCGGGGAAATTGAGCAGTTCAGGGTCTGACAGTGCTTCGCGCACCACCATCCGGCCTCCGTCGATATAGCGGGCAGGACGTGTGTATTCCTCAATCACATCGATGGGTGAAAAAACAGCCTTGTATTCGTAAGGCCAGGTCCTGACAACAGGCAGACCGCCAACATAAGTAATGCCTTTTTCAAGCGTATCGAGCATCGATGCGCCATAGCCGATCAGCACATTGCTCATTCCCGGGGCAACACCAATATCACAAATCGCGGTTACATTCATTTCGCAGGCTTTGGCGTCGAGCAGGAACATGTCTTCGGGGAAAAAGGCAATGTCGACCACATTTTTCCCACATTCGATCACGCGTTCCAACGTACGGAAACCCATAAAACCCGGTACGGCACTCACCACCAGGTCGTGCTGATTCACCAGCGATTTCAGAAGATCGGCATCATCAAGATCAGCCTCAATTGTTGTAATGCCCGGCTTGCCTGCCAGGCGCGCCAACGCTTCCGCACTTCTGTCGGCTGATGTTACTTCAAACTCACCATTTCTGGCCAGGTCCAGGGCCATAGGCCCGCCAACCAAACCGGCACCCAAAACAAGAACTTTCATACACTAAAGAATTAAGAATTTATTTATGGTTCAGGATAGTAATCAGGAAACAGGAACTGAAATTTTAACGCTTACTTTACTCGGTTCATTAATATTCTGCTTTGTTTATTGCGAAGCATCAGCTGGGCCAGCCTGCCCGATTGCGAAACTACCACGCCAAACAATACCAGCAACATGCCAGCAATTTTAAGCACGGTAAAAGTCTCACCAAGGATCAGAAAAGAGAAAAACCCTGTGAATACCGGGATGAGGTTTGCAAAAACATTTGCCTTTATCACACCAATGCCTTTAATGGCAATGATGTAAAAAACGTAAGCCAGGGTCGATGCAAAAACAGAAAGCTGAAGCAACGCCATGATTAATTCGCGTGTCGGCGTAACCGTTATGAAATGCTGAAAATCAAACACCAGGAACAAAGGTAAAAAATATACCGCCCCGATCAGGTTTTGATGCGTAATGATGGTTACCGGGTTATATTCGTGCGATATTTTACGGATAATTACCGAATATGCCACTGCTGCAAAAACAGCCAGGAATAACAGTAATACCCCTTTGGGTGATGCATTGAGCGAAAAATCGGGATTGATCAGCATCAGTATAATGCCGAAAAATGAAAATACGATTCCAAACACAACCGGTAAGGTAACTTTTTCGCGCACCAGGAAATACCCGGCAAAGGGACTGAACAGTGGAATGGTTGCTATGATAACCGAAGCAATGGTCGACGATACCAGTTTGAGTCCAAAGCTTTCGCCCAGGAAATAACAGAAAGGCTGCGAAAATGCAAGCAAGAGAAAGTATTTCAGGTGCTTTCGTTTTATGGTTTGCCAGCTGCGGGTCAGCAACATAAAAACCATCATCAGCGAGCCGGAAATAATCAGCCGGAGGAAAATGATGGTAAGCGGCTCGTACCATTTAACCACGATCTTAAACCATACAAAGGACAACCCCCAGAAAAGCATTGATAATACAGCAAACAAGTAGACTTTGAAGGTTTGAAACGACATATCCCGGGAAATGATTTTTAGAGTGCGAAGGTAAGTTTTTACACTTTGATATATAAATTTTGCGATGTTTTTATAAAAAAAAGCTGGTTTATGCCTGTAGCGACATAAACCAGCTTAATTCAGTGTATTGTGTCGTTATTTTGCCTGCGAGAGTTTTTGAAACAATGCATCATTTTTGATCACTTCGACAGCTTTCAGTAATTCATCATCGTTTGTTCCCAGTATTTCGAACTGCGCATTCAGGTTATAAAGATTGCGGGCTATCAATGCCTTGAGCACTGTGGTTAGCTGTTCACCCGAAATAGCCAGATCTTTATCGTTACGCGCCACGCCTTTGTCGGCTGCAAACGTAACAAATTCGTCGAGTAATTTCCGATCACTTGTAAAACCGGATTTAAATGCCTTGATATCAGGATATAATTTCAACAGGTCCCTCCTTTTAGCATCAACATACTGTATCGTGAAATCGTTGTGTAATCCTTTTCGCAGGATATCGGTATAATAGGTTGAAACAAATGAAGTATCGAGCGGGATAAAATAGTCGGGCATAATACCTCCGCCGCCATACACTACCCGCTTATGCTGCGTGAAATACCGGAGCGAATCGGGGAATTTGATGCTGTCGGCATGATAGAGTTCGCCATGTTTGAATCGTTTGTAAATATCATCGCGGTATTCTTCCTCGCCATCCACATAAGGTTTCTGAATGCAGCGGCCCGATGGAGTATAGTACCTGGCGGTTGTTAAGCGCACCATCGAACTGTCGGGCAGCATGTAGGGCCGCTGAAC
>DGQJ01000227.1:15780-24659 GCA_002389705.1 Bacteroidales bacterium UBA4417 | reverse complement strand
TCGGCCAGGTCGAAGGCAACATTGAGGTAGCCGCCCCCGTTGTCGCGCAGGTCGAAAATAAGGCTTTTCATACCTTGTTTCTTTAGCTGGGTGGCGGCATCAACAAATTCATCAGCTGATGTGGCTGCAAAACGCGACAGTTTGATATAACCGATATTATCGGTAAGCATGTAGGAGGCATCAATACTATTAAGCGGTATTTTGTCGCGCACAATGGTATAGTCAATTAGCTCTTTACGACCTTTGCGCAGGATCGAAATATCAACTTTAGTTCCCTTGGGGCCGCGCAGGTGATCGAAAACATACTGTGTGTTCACCTTTTTCCCAAAAGCATCTTCCTTGTTGATCTTAATAATTTTATCCCCGGCCATGATACCGAGCTTTTCGGATGGGCCTCCCGGAACCGGTGAAATAACCAGTATCGTATCTTTATATACCTGGAACTGTATGCCTACGCCTTCAAAATTCCCGACCAGGGGCTCATTGGTTCGCTCTATTTCATCTTTCGAAATATATACCGAATGCGGATCAAGTTCTTTCAACACAGCTACAATGGCTTCGTCAGTCAATTTGGGCTGATCGATATCCTCGACATAATAATAATTCAATAACTGCATCAGTGTATTGAATTTAAGCGTGGTTTTTTCCGGGTCAACCTTGGGTTTAAACTGGGCGGATGCCTGTAAACTGAAAAAGAAAATCATGAAAAAAAACAGGTAGTAAGGTGTTGATTTCGTCATTAGTTCAGTGTTTTGTTTTGAATCTCAAAATTACATGAAATATCGCTCTGATCCGGATAATTATTAATACACACATGTGCATTTAACATTTTTTTACTTTTTCTGTTTGCTGATTGGCGGTTATATCCAAAGGCCTTGCAAATCAATGTGTGATGATTGTCACACAAGGGTAGGATAAAAAACTGTAAATTTGTATATCATATCACCAAAATTACATAACCCGGTTTCGGTTAAACCGGATCAAGGTTACTTAAACAGCAAATCTTCTATTTAATGAGCGCAATAAAAAGAATTTCACTGGCTGCATTTACGGCAGCTATCATATTTCTGGCCTCGTGTACGCACGATCCGGAGCTGGCGCCGGGCACGGCCGAAGTGTGTTTCGACAGGGACATCATGCTGATTGTGAATTCGAATTGTAATGTTGCCGGGTGCCATGGCAGCGGCGACCACGAATTACCTCCGCTGAACAACTACGACGACATCCGAAGCCTGGTTGAACCGGGTAAACCTTCGAAAAGCAAACTTTACGATGTAGTAACAGCATACCCGGGTTCAGAGAAATTTATGCCACCCAAGCCCAAAACACCACTCACCAAAGAACAGCTGGATATGATCAGCATCTGGATTATGCAGGGCGCTACTCACACTACCTGTCCCTGAGCACTCGAAAAATAGTATTTACTTTTAATTTGTTAAACCTATGAACTTTAAACTTCCGAATATAAAAGCAATTAGCCCGTTAACCCTGATTATCGCTCTTGCATTGACTTTAGGCGGCTGTTATTATGATAATGAAGAAGACCTTTACCTGGGCAGTTCAGGCTGCGATACCACCAATGTTACTTACTCAGGTACCGTTGCTCCTGTTTTCGCGGGATATTGCAACTCCTGCCACAGCGGCAGCAGCCCTTCGGGCGGCGTGGTGACCGATAATTACAATTCGGTGAAAACGAACATTACACGCATCAGGGGAGCTATAAACCACCAGCCTGGTTTTATTTTCATGCCTCAGAACGGGGGAAAGCTATCAGCCTGCGACCTTTCAAAGATCGATATCTGGATCAGGCTGGGTATGCCAAATAACTAATTACCAAAACCTTTAATACCGGACATTATGAACAAGTACCTGAAAATAACCTTAATCATTGCCGCCTTTGGGTTGGTTGCAGCCGCGCTGGTATGGAAATTTTATATCAACAAACCACACCAGGATATTGAAAACGCAACACCTGATTTCAGTATGACTACAGAAGAGCTTTGGAAACAATTTACAACAGATGAGCAGAAGGCAGGGCACATGTACAATGATAAGGTAATTGAACTGACCGGCACCGTGGGGCGAGTGGTCGACAACGACTCAGTGGTTAGTATTGCATTTATTATGGAAGCCGATTCCATGTTCGGCGATAAATCCATCAGTTGCGAAATGCTCAAAAAATACAACGATGAAGCCAAAGCGCTCAGCAAAGGCAGCAGTGTTATTATTAAAGGCTACTGTGCCGGGTTTATCGGTGATATTAAATTCAACAAATGTTCCATTGTAAAATAACCAGCAGGCAACATCGCAATAACAAGGTAATCCCAGCAACATGAGTACAACCAGAATTTTAATACTGTTCCTGTTTTTTACAGCTATCGCCAGAATTTCGGCAGCCCAGGATCTTTTGGATATGCTGAAAGATGATAAACCCCAGATCAATTATGCCTATGCCACATTTAAAACCACCCGTGTGGTATTGGGGCAATCGATAGAAAACCCTGCGGCCGGAACGCTTCAGTTCCTGATACAGCATGATTTTGGCAGCCTGAACCAGGGCGCATATAATATGTGGGGCCTCGATCAGTCGACCATACGCCTGGGGCTCGAATATGGCATCAACAACTGGCTGAGTGTCGGCATCGGCCGCAGTTCGTACGAGAAAACCTTTGATGGATCGTTTAAAGCAAAAATACTAAGGCAAAGCACCGGCAGCAAAAACATGCCCGTATCCATGTCGTTTTATGGCGCAGCAGCACTCAACTCCATGCATTGGACCGACACTTCGCGTACCAATTATTTCTCGTCGCGTATGTCGTATGTAGCCCAGTTGCTTATCGCCCGGAAGTTTTCCAATGCTTTATCCATTCAATTATCACCAACGTATATTCATAAAAACCTGGTTAAAACCCGCGACGACCACAACGATAATTTTTCGATCGGCATTGGCGGACGCTACAAAATTGCACAGCGNNTGAGCGCCACCGAAACCGCCAAATATCTGAACTGTTTCTCCATCGGGGTCGATCTCGAAACCGGGGGACATGTTTTCCAGTTCAGGCTTACCAACGCCCAGCCCATGTTTGAGCGCGCATTTATTACCGAAACCACCAACAAATGGTCGGATGGGGGAATATTCCTGGGCTTTACCATTAACCGGGTGTTTACTGTGGCGCACCCGAAAGGGGCCAGTCCGTATTGAAAGTGCCGGGTGCTGGGTGCTGAGTGCTGGGTGGTGAGTGCTTAGTGTTGCTTCACTGCACTCGCAATGACGGTGAATATTGCAGGGGGAAGTGAGTGGTGGTATTAAAAGCCGGAAATGGTTACATTTACAGCATGCTAAGCTACCGGACAGCAAGCGTTACGAGTGTGAAGAAACAGTAAAAATGGACGAAGAAGAAAAGAAAAGGTTTTACAGCAGCATGGTTTTGCCCGGTCTGTTGGTGTTGCTGCTGTGGCTGATAAAAATTACAGAGGTAGCTTTTCATACATCCTTTGCTGATTTTGGCCTGGAACCTCAGACCCTTAAAGGCCTGAGGGGCATTCTTTTTTCGCCACTCCTGCATGCCGACTGGGCGCATCTTTCATCAAATTCAATTCCCCTTTTCCTGTTATCGTCGGGTTTGTTTTATTATTACGGCAAAAAAGCCGGCACCATTTTTATGCTGTGCTGGCTGGTTACCGGGTTATGGGTATGGATATTTGCAGCAGATACGGGCATACATATCGGGGCATCGGGCCTGGTGTATGCGCTGGCTACCTTTCATTTTACCAGTGGAATTTTACGCCGCGAACCCCGCATGATGGCTTTTTCGATGCTGGTGGTGTTTTTATACGGCAGCCTGGTATGGGGCATATCGCCCGATTTTTTCCCGGGGAAAAATATTTCATGGCAGTCGCACCTCATGGGTGGTCTGGCAGGCATCCTTATTGCTTTCGGGTTCAGGAAAGACGGACCACAACGTAAAACCTATGTTTGGGAGGATGAAGATGAGGAAGAAGAGTTGGAAGATGATGATGATTTCGTGGACAAGGAGATGGGCAATAGGGCGAAGGGAGATAGGGAGACAAAGAGACAGGGAGATGGGGAGATGGGGACATAGAATATGTTTTAATTCAGAAATACGCGAAAAATTCCCGTTGCTGAACGCTGCAAAATTATCGCAATACCTGTCCTGGCAAAGGATGTTTACCAGGACTGCAATTCCGGACATATGCCTTATATTTGCAAATTATTTTACATCAAAGGTTGGGTCAGATTTTATCAGTCCTGAAAAAGACATCATTTTTCAGCATGATTTCTCCCCGTTGCCATCTTATAAGTTGTTTGCTTCCGTAAATGAAAATTAAATCTGCACAAACGCATTCACCCCTTACTACATCGGGATTAATTATTACCCTGGGTATTGTTTTCGGAGCCATTGGCACATCACCCCTGTATGTGATGAAGGCCATACTTGGCGTTTCGGCTTCGCATGTTACCCACAGCCTGGTGATTGGTGCCGTTTCATGCATTATCTGGACACTCACCATACAGACAACCGTTAAGTACATTTATATAATTCTGCGGGCTGATAACCGTGGTGAAGGCGGCATACTCTCGCTTTATGCGCTGGTGCGCAAACGCAAAAAAGGACTTTTTGCCATTGCCATTATAGGTGCAAGCGCCTTGCTGGCCGATTGTATACTCATGCCTTCCATTACCATCGTTTCGGCGGTTGAAGGATTACAGCTGCAATATCCCGGAATCGGGATACTACCTGTAGCACTGCTTATTGTAACAGCCATATTTTTAATACAACAATTTGGTACGGCAACCCTCGGTTCTTCCTTCGGCCCGATTATGTTACTTTGGTTTATAATGCTTGGCGTGCTGGGACTAATTCAAATCGTACAACTTCCCGTTATACTGAAGGCCTTTAATCCGTATTACGCGGTTCAGCTTATTGTTACTCATCCGCATAGCCTGCTGTTGCTTGGGGCGGTTTTTTTGTGTACCACCGGGGCAGAGGCTATTTATACCGACCTGGGGCATTGTGGCATCAGAGATATACGCGCAAGCTGGATTTTTGTAAAAACCGCGCTGNNTGGTGGTTTCTGCCATTCGGCGTATTGCTTTCCACTGTGGCGGCTATTATTGCAAGCCAGTCGCTGATCAGCGCATCGTACACCATTATCAGCGAAGCTATACAATTAAGCTTGTGGCCAAAAGTTAAAATTTCATATCCTACCACCCAAAAAGGGCAAATGTATATCTCGTCGGTTAACTGGTTACTTTTTGCAGCGGTGGTATTTGTTATACTCATATTTCAGCGCTCAGGAAATATTGAAGCCGCCTATGTTCTTTCAATTACAGTAACCATGCTGATGACATCGGTGCTGATGACCTATTTTATGCAGCGGATAAAGCGGAGAAAAGTATCGATAATACTTTTTGTTACCGGCTCACTGGCGATTGAAGGAACTTTTCTGGTTGCCAACCTGGCTGACTTTTTTAATGGCGGATGGGTAACGCTGCTATTAGGCGGACTTACTGCCTTTGTAATGTATGCCTGGCACAGAGGGAGGTACATCAAAAACCAGTTTACACGCTACGAGGACATTTCCCGTTACACCGAAGCTATTGCTGACCTGAGCCGCGACGAAAATGTACCGCTTTTTGCCACCAACCTTGTGTATATTACTTTAGCCAACCAGCCGGATAAAATTGAAACCAAAATAGTGTATTCTATTTTCAACAAAAGCCCCAAAAGGGCCAGCACCTACTGGTTGTTGCATGTGCATATTACCGATGAGCCCCATACGCTTGAATATGCAGTCGAAAAAATTATACCCGGCGTATTGATACGCATCGATTTCAGGCTGGGGTTTAAGGTACAGCCACGCATCAATCTATATTTCAAGCATGTGCTTATGGAGCTGGTTCACGACAAGGAAATAGATATTGAGTCGGAATTTCCTGCACTACAGAAGCATCATATCCCTGCTGATTTTTTCTTCGTTATTATCCGCCGCATACAGAATTACGATTTCGATTTCCCGCCATTTAAGCAATTTATGCTGAACGTGTTCCTTTGGCTGGCTAAGGTTTCTACCTCCGATGTGCGAACTTATGGACTCGATACCAGCAATGTGCTGGAGGAAAAAGTGCCTTATGTGCTCGAAACCGGAAAGCGGCACAGGCTAACCCGCGTTGGCAACTAGAACATAACCACCTGCGCTGCTGTATATAAAGCTGAATGCTGGGGCTGAAGTCGCCCGATTTCAAATCATTCTTCCGGTTGCCTGTAATGGCTGTAAAAATACCGGCATAAGCATACATCGATAAAAAGCACCCCTGCTGTTGAGGTAGGATATTATTTTGATGTGCTGGAAGCAAATTGTGATGTACTAGATTTTAAACAAATCTGAATGTTTTTGGTAATAATGGATTGGATATTTTTTCTCTTACTTTTTGCTTGAACAAAAAGTAACAANNAAAAATTCAAGGCTTTCGAAAAATACATTGCAGTTCTAAGCCGGAGGTATTCTCGCGCAATACAAGGCATGATAGATTGGTACAAAGCCGGGCTTTTGTCGTTGCTGTGTATTGCTACGCACATACCCTCCACACATACCTCCGTCAAGAACCGCTAATGTATTTTTCTGATGCCGGTCCTTCTAACACAAATTTCTTCTGTGGGAGGAATTTTGGAGCAACGGTTTGGCTCATGAGCACAATTTTAGGGTTGAAGCGACCGGCCTTATATAAATTTCAAAACAGCTGTAGCCGAAGGTAAACGGCGCGGGCAGGTGCGTAGCAAAACACAGCTTCACGTGCTGCCCGGATGATGTTCTGGCGCATCAAGCCTTGTTTTGCGTGGTTACCGAGGCGTACAGATGTAGGAAATTTATATAAAGCCTAGACTTTTTCGTTCTTTTGTGTCATGACAAAAGAACAAAATCAAAAACAAGATATAATTAAACTTCAGGTGGTTTTATATCCCAGCACATCAAAATATTATGTAGCCGATATTGATCCCTGGACCAGGCACTGTGTTGCCGCCATGTATTACAGGAAATGTTTATTTTTGAACGACCGAACATAAGGAATGCACGCTTAATAAAAGGTAATATCAGCGGAAGCTCATAAAATACAAGCCTATGAATAAACATACATCCGGAGTTAAACACAGTATAATAAAAGCGCTGTCGGGCTTTGTGGTGTTGTTTGCGCTGTATCACCTGCCCGAATTTATTCAGAAATATGGCAATGCGCCGCTGATCCCGGTATTGGAAGGCGGTATGCTGCTATTTGTAATAGTAGCTTTTTTCGTGGGCCGCTTACAATACCGCAACGGATTTACCATGTACGGGCTTTTTGGTTTTGCAACACAGGGCGCTAACCTGGCGATCGGGCTGTTGATCGGGATTTTGCTCTCCTTACTTGCCA
Source organism: Bacteroidales bacterium UBA4417 (assembly GCA_002389705.1). Lineage (GTDB taxonomy): Bacteria > Bacteroidota > Bacteroidia > Bacteroidales > UBA4417 > UBA4417. The sequence goes on along the minus strand of DGQJ01000227.1, from coordinate 17,227 downwards.
ACCTGGTGCCGGTATGGCTACACTGGAGTACTATGCATGTTGAAGTGCAATGGGCGGCCATGATTATGCCGGTGCTGATGTTTGCCGCAGGCACATTACTGCCCTCGCTTGCCGAAGATATGCTTACGCGCGGATACCTGCGTGCCTGGTGGCCTCAGCGGTGGAAAACCGGCTGGATAGTCCCTGTTTCGGCAGTGGTATATGTGCTGAACCATATCTTAAGGCTGAACAGGCCCGATGTAATGCTTTACCTTTTGATACTGGGATTGCTGTTAATGTATTGCTATACGCTCACCGGCACCTTGTGGCTTACGCTGGGGATACACTGGGGCAGCAATATAGCGTACCAGTTTGTTGCCAATATGGTAACAGTTACTACCCTGAAGGACACGGGCCTCGAAAATTATATACTGGCTGCCTGCTACGCATTGGGCCAGGCGCTGGTATTTTTGTTCAGGAAGCGGTTTAAAAAAGTGGAGCTACAACACATAAATATTTAAAAAATAAGGCCGCCACAAAAGCCTCTTATCCCACGTACTATAGCATTTCGCAATAAACCAGGTATATTTAGGACTTTTGGGGCAGCCTTATTACAGGGGTGTGAGCCGGAATAGTTATGCATCGGGTGTATCGCCGGTAGCATTGCGGCCTCTGCGTTGTGCCAGGGTGCGGGTGTACGCATCGATGCGCTGGTTCAGTTCGTTTACAAAAGCGGTATAGGCGGCTTCGCCATTCACAATGATAAGGGCATTTACGCGCTCGGCAATACTTTTAAAATTTTCGTCTACCAGTACACGTACCTCTTTCATGCGCAGCTGTGTTTTGGCCGAAGCCTCGGTATAGCGTTCTTTTTTCAGGGTATCGAAGGCCCGGTTGTTGGCGCCCAGTTCGGTAACCCAATCGGTAAGGCCCAATGTGGCAAGATCGGCGGCAAGCGGCTGCAGGTCGGTAAGCAGGCTGTTAATGGCAGCGGTCTCCTCGTCGTAAGGCTTTAAGGTAACCTTGCCATAATGATCGAATACAATTTTTATGCGGGCAGCGGCCTGCCGTTTTTCGGCCTGAAAATGATTTCCGGCCGATTTCAGCGCAGCTTTCATCCCCATCAGGGTGGTGTCGCGCAGCATGTCGGCCTTCGACAAATCGTCGGTAACGGCGCTTTTGCGGATTACATCCAGCGCTTCGGCCTCGTCGGCATGGTTGGCCTTGTAGGCAGGCAGTAAGCCATCAATACCCAGTACCTGGGGGTTGCTGCCTTCAATTAACGATAGTGTTTCGGTGTGAAACTGGAAATGCTCTTCGTTGCGAAGCAACTGCAATTTGATGTTTGAAATTTTCATAAAACAACGATTAAGGTTTATAATTGAATTACTCCGGTGAACCGGGTTTCTTATATACAATTACTATGGTGCTGAACCTGCTTTATCTTTATACTTCCCTTCCTGTAATT
>DGQJ01000227.1:14129-15653 GCA_002389705.1 Bacteroidales bacterium UBA4417 | reverse complement strand
GTTTTGGTAGTAGAAAGTCTGCCAGCTAAGCAGGCAACAAAATGTTATAGTATACAGGTTAACAGCACTATTTCAATGAACCATTTGCCCTACGAATATACATAATCTTTTTAAAGCGGTATATTCGGATAAAAAATATTTTTATGTACGGGTGTTGTTATTAGATGGTTATGCTTAGAGTGGCTTTCTATAACTTATTAAAGTGAATTTAAATCATCTTTATCTGCTATCAAAAGTCAAAATTATACACACAATCAGGTATCGAACAAATTATGATTCAAATTAAGTGCTTTGTAACCGATAGGCAGGCATATGGATAACAGGTACTTTTAACTGACATTAATGTCGCTAAAAATTTTTTTTTGAGCTTAATCCAATTTTCAGGTTTTGTATTACTAATCATGGAAAACCGGCTTATTTGATTAATTTTGAAAAAAAAACTGAATGGTCAAAGAATATCAGATCGAAGAAAATCTTGTGAAGCAACTTATCGAGCTGAAATACAACTACAGACCCGATATAGTTGACCGGAAAACGCTTGAACAAAACTTCAAAGTAAAGTTTGAGGCACTAAACCGTGTCCATCTTTCGGAAAGCGAATTTCTGCGTTTACGCGAGGAAATCATCACCCCCGATGTTTTTACGGCTTCAAAAATGCTGCGGGAAAGACAGTACTTTCAACGCGAAGATGGAACACCACTGCATTACACCCTGGTAAATATAAAGGATTGGTGCAAAAACGACTATGAAGTTATCAATCAGCTGCGCATCAATACCGAAAACAGCAATCACCGCTACGACATTATTTTGCTGATTAACGGCTTGCCGGTTGTACAAATTGAACTGAAGAAGATTGACATTTCACCACGAAAAGCCATGCAGCAGATTGTGGATTATAAGAATGATCTGGGTAACGGCTACACCAATACATTGATGTGTTTTATGCAGTTGTTTATTGTAAGCAACAGCAACCGCACTTATTATTTTGCAAATAACAAAAACCAACATTTCGCTTTTAATGCCGACGAACAGTTTTTGCCTGTTTATGAATTGGCCGACGAAACCAATAAGAAAATAAATTATCTGGAAGATTTTACCGATAAGTTTCTTAAAAAATGTACCCTGGGCGAAATGATCAGCAAGTATATGGTACTTGTGGAAAGCGAACAAAAGCTATTGGTGATGCGCCCTTACCAGATTTACGCGGTTAAAGCAATTGTGGACAGTATTCACGAAAATCGCGGCAATGGCTATGTATGGCATACCACCGGAAGCGGCAAAACATTAACTTCGTTCAAGGCTTCTATTATACTGAAAGACAACCCCGACATTGAAAAATGTTTGTTTGTGGTCGACCGCAAAGACCTCGACCGGCAAACCCGCGAAGAGTTTAATAAATTTCAGGAAGGCAGTGTAGAAGAAAATACCAATACCGAAACTCTGGTAAGGCGATTATTATCGACCGATTATGCTGATAAGGTCATTGTAACCACCATACAAAAACTGGGACTGGCTTTGGATGGC